>JBAWDI010000881.1:0-6037 GCA_049590695.1 Bryobacteraceae bacterium | reverse complement strand
CGGTCTCCTTGGCGAAAGTCCGCATCTCGTTATCGGCCTGGAGAAAATCCATGCGCTGCATCGATCCCATGCCTCCGCGGGCGTCGATCAAATCGCGCAGCGTCTGCATCAGGCCAATGGCATAGATGGGCACACCGGATTGCTGCAACGACTTGCGGCACTGGTCGAAGGTGATATGGCTGAAGGTGTCGATGCCCGAAGCGATCAGGACGATGGCTTTGCGCCCCTCGATGCCAGACATGCGATCGGCCGTATCGGTGATGGCATCGAACAGGTTGCACTCGGAGAAACCGGGAATCTGAAGCCGGCTCAGCGCTTCCTGCACCTTGCTCCTGTCGGTCGTGAAATCCGCCAGGATTTCGGTCCGCAGGTCATAGGCCACCACGGCCACGTAATCCTCCGGCTTCAGGGTGTTCGCGAAACCCCACGCGAGCTGGAGCGTCTGATACCAGGCCGGTCCCCAATATTGCTGGAACAGGTTGCTGAACTCGATGACCATGGCGACGGTCATGGGGGCTTCGCCCATATTGACGCCGCGGATCTGCTGGGGCACGTTGTCCTCCAGCACGCGGAAGTTCCCGGGAGGAATGCCGGGAATGAAGTGGCCCTTGTTGTCCAGCACCGCCACGTCCACGGTGACGATGTCCACGTTGCTCTTGAAGCTGGGCAGGTTGCCGACGTCCACCTTGTCTTTCTTCAGGCGCGAGGGAATCGGGGGAAGGTCCGACTCACCGGCGTTCTTGCCGGCGTCCGCACTCTTGGGCTTGGCGACCGTGGTGCTGGGCTCGCGCATAGGGCCCTGCTCCTGACCGATCGACAACGCGGCCGCCACAAGCAGTGCGGCGCCGCACATCATGAGGGTTCTGGGGGGTCGCATAGGCGTGCCTCTGGTGTCACTATATCAAAAGACGCGCCCACCGGCGCTGGCGTTGCGGATCAATTGACCCACGGCCCGCGCCCGCCCTGTTTTCGCATGTAGACCTGGAACTTCCTCTTGGCCCGCTGAAGCTTCCACTGCCGGTACGCGCCGAGCGCGTCGGGCATCCGCAAGGCGAGCCGGGGGCCCTTCAGGTACACGTACCCGAACAGCATGCCGCCCAGGTGGGCGATGCTGCTCACCCCGTTGTTGGGGCCGATGGACATCCACAGCTCGATCGCGCCGTAGATCATGACCATGTACTTGGCCTTGATGGGGAACAGGAAGTTCATCAACACCGTCTGGTTCGGATATAAAACGCCGAAGGCCAGCAGCAAGCCGAAAATCGCGCCCGAGGCGCCGATGGTGCGGGTGCCCCAGTCGCCTATGGCCGCGTGCAGCGCCACATCGCAAAGGCCCGCCCCGATTCCGCACAGGAAGTAGTATTTGAGGAACTTCCGCGTGCCCCAATCCCGCTCCAACTGCACGCCGAACATCCACAGCGTGAGCATATTGAACAGCAGGTGCCACACGCCGCCATGCAGAAACAGGTAAGTCACCAGTTGCCAGAAGGCCAGGTGGTAGACCACCGCTACCGGCGCCAGCGCCAACAGCGCGATATCGGCTTCGAAGGACTGCGGCGCCAGACTGGTCAGAATGAAAACCGCCGTGTTGACGATCAGCAGCCACTTAACCGCAGGGGGGAAGTATGCGTAGAAGAAGGAACTTCCAGAGGGGTACCGGGCGTATCGCATGGCGGGTCTCTAAGAATTAGAATATCAGAACGGTTTCGGCCTTCACGAGGCGGCGCGTCCCGCGCCTTTGCCGTAGCGGTTCAGAACGCGCGAGCAGAACTGCAGGCCGGCGGCCGCGGCGAGCCATACCTGCCAATGCGAGAAAACCCCGGAGGGGATGGCAAAACGATTGGCCCAGTTCAGGTCGGCGGCAAGGCGCCACAAACCGAGCGCCGCGGCGATAGCGGCAGCGGGCGTCAGCAGCGCGGCCACGACGAGGGCAATTCGCTGGTTTCTCCTGCGCCTGGTGGCGGTTCTGGAACGCCTGGCAAACCGAATCCTAACCCGCATGACGCTGTGATACCAATCTAACAACTTTTTGCGGTAGATTATGGTGGGGCACGCTTGAGCCTGCCAAGACCACACTTTTGTCGGAGGAAATCATGCAACGATTCAACGCGGCGGTATTCGGCACCGGTTTCGTGGGCCGCGTCCATCTGGAAGGCATTCGCAGGCTGGGCTACGTCCAGGTGTACGCCATTGGCGAAAGCGAGGTGGAGAAGGCGGCGCGGCTGGGCGCCGAATTCGGCGTCGGGAAGATCGACTCGGATTACCGCAGGATTCTGGAAGACCCGGCCGTCGATGCGGTGCACATCTGTACACCTAACTTCCTGCATTTCCCCATGGCCAGGGACGCGCTCCAGGCCGGCAAGCACGTGATTTGCGAGAAGCCGCTGGCGGTCTCGGTGGAGGAGGCGCGCAAGTTGGTAGAGCTGGCCGGCGAGACCCGGCGCCGCAACTGTACCTTCCACAACCTGCGCTTCTACCCCATGGTGCAGCACATGCGCCGCATGAGGGAGGATGGCGACCTGGGCGAGATCCTGGTGGTGCAGGGCACCTATTCCCAGGACTGGCTGCTGTACGACACGGATTGGAACTGGCGCCTGGATTCCAAGAGCAGCGGCCCGTCGCGCTGCCTGGCGGACCTCGGCTCGCACTGGTGCGACATGGCCGAGCACGTCACCGGGTTGCGCATCGCCTCGGTGTGCGCCGACCTCCAGACCTACCACAAAACGCACAAGCGTCCCAAGGGACCGATGGAGACGTTCGCCGGCAAGATGCTCAAGCCCGAAGATTACATCGAGACGGCCATCGACACCGAGGATTTCGGGGCAGTGGCGTTCCGCATGGGCGAGCGGGCGCGCGGCGCCTTCACCGCCAGCCAGGTTTCGGCAGGGCGCAAGAACCGTCTGAACCTCGAAATCTACGGGACCAAAGCGGGCGTGGCCTGGGATCAGGAGCGCCCCGACGAATTGTGGATCGGCAACCGCAACACCAACAACCAGATCATGATCAAGGACCCGTCGCTGCTGAAAGAGGGCGCGCGCTCCTACGCGGACTTGCCCGGCGGCCACAGCGAAGGCTACGACGACACGTTCAAGCAGGTGTTCCGCCGCTTCTACCGGTCGATCGAGGAGCCCGGCTCCGAACCCGAGTACCCGCAGTTCGCCGACGGGCTGCGGACGCTCGCCATCCTGGAGGCGGAGATGGAGAGCCACCGGAAACACGCCTGGGTGGATGTGGCATAGGGTGGAGGCATGAGACGCAGTTCTTCGCCGCGCGTTCCGTACCAGCTTGTCGCCCTGTTCGTGGTTCTAGCCACCGCCATCGGCGTGATGGCGTACTGGTCTCACATCGAACAAAAGAACACGGTCGAGCGCGACGTCCGCAACCAGCTTCTTACCATCGCCGACATCAAGGTCAGGGACCTGTCCATCTGGCGGTCGATGCAGTTTGGCCAGGCGCGCGCCATCCTGGGGGACCCCATGACCTTGACCGTACTCCGGCGGGTTGTGGCCGGAGACGCCAGCGCGTCCGAGCGGGCCGCAGCTCATGCCTGGATGGATGCGCTGGCCAAGCACCTGTACTACGCCGACGTCTTGCTGCTCGACCGGAAGGGAAAGCTTGTCCTCTCGGTAGGACAGAAGCTCGGCAGCGCCGACCATCTTCGTCAAATTGCCGAGGAGACGCTCCAGGGCGGCGATGTCGTGCTTCGGGACTTTCACCGGGACACACCTTCGGGACCGGTCCATCTGGGACTGAACCTGGCGCTGCGACCGGCCCCCGACGCGGCGGCATTCGGGGTGCTTGCATTCGGCATGGATCCCGCTACACATCTGTACCCGCTGCTGGAAACCTGGCCGGTCGCCAGTGCCAGCGGGGAATCGGTGTTAGTTCGCCGGGATGGCAACGAGGCCGTGTTCTTGAGCCGGCTTATCGGCCGTGGGGATTCCGCGGCCAATTTCAGAATTCCCATGAGCCGGACCGACGTCCTGGGGGTGCAGGCTGTGGGAGGCAAGGAAGGCAACATCCGAGCGCTGGACGCCAATGGCTTGCCGCTAGTTGCCGCTGTCCGGCGCGTTCCCAATACGCCCTGTTACCTGATCGCCAAGATGAACGAAGACGAGATGCTGGCGCCTGTACGCCGGCGCTCCCTGGTGCTGGGCCTGGGTGCGGTTTTGCTGATTCTGGCGGTGGGCGCCTTCATCGCGCTCTGGTGGCGGCACCAGCAATCCCAGTTCTACCGGGAGCGGTACGAGGCGGAAATCGAGCGCCGGGCGGTGGAAGAGCGGGCTTCGCAGGCGCTGCAAGAAAGCGAATCCCGTTTAAGCGCGATCTTCGAGCAGGCGGCCATCGGCATGGCCGATTCATCCCTGGACGCACGGTTCATCCGGTTGAACCAGCGATTCTGCGAGATGATGGGATACTCGCGGGAGGAATTGCTGGGCCTGACGTTCCGCCAGATCACTCATCCGGACGACCTGGTTCGAGACGAACCACTCGTGGCGCAACTGCTGAGCGGCGAACTGAGCAGTTTCGCAGTGGAAAAGCGCTACCTCCGCAAAGACGGCGGCGTGGTTTGGGCAAACCTGATGCTGTCCCTGCTCCGCTCGGCCTCCGGCGAGCCGCTGCACTTCGTGGCGGTCGTCGAGGACATTACCGGGCAGAAACGGGCGGAAGAGGAAAGGCGTCATCTGGAGCGCCAACTGCTGCAAGCGCAGAAGATGGAAAGCCTCGGGCGGCTGGCTGGCGGGGTGGCCCACGACTTCAACAACCATCTGACCGTGATCAACGGCTATTGCGCCATGCTGCTGGATGAGATGGGCCCCGGCGATCCACTGCGGGAGCCAGTGGACGAGATTCTGCTGGCGGGCCATCGGGCGGCGGCGCTCACCCGCCAACTTTTGGCGTTCAGCAGAAAGCAGGTGGCCGAGCCACGCGTCGTCAGTCTGAACGACCTTGTCGCGGACGCCCGCAAGATGCTATCCCGGCTCATCGGCGACGACGTCGAAATCATCACGCACCTGGATGCGGAGCTGGGTTCCGTGGTGGCGGATTCAAGCCAGATGAACCAGGTTCTCATGAACCTGGCGATCAACGCCCGCGATGCCATGCCGGATGGCGGGCGGATCGTCATGGAAACGACGAACATCGACATCGACTCGGGTTATGCCGCGCAGCACGCCGGCGTGGAAGCCGGGCCTTACGTGCTGCTCTCGATCACGGATACGGGAGCGGGGATGACCCAAGAGGTGGTGCAACACATCTTCGATCCCTTCTTCACCACCAAAGAGATTGGAGCGGGCACCGGGCTGGGTCTTTCCACGGTCTACGGCATCGTGAAACAGGCCGGCGGCTGGATCTGGGTCTATAGCGAACCCGGCAAAGGCTCGACGTTCAGAGTTTACCTTCCCAGGACGGGCGCCGCTCCCGAGCCGCTTACGGCGCCGGTTTTGGCGGCCGAGACTCTGCGGGGCAGCGAAACGGTGCTGGTGGTGGAGGACCAGCCGGAAGTAAGGAAACTGACGCTGGCGATGCTGAAAAGCCAGGGATATCGGCTGCTCCAAGCCGCCAGTGGAAGCGAGGCATTGTCGCTGTCGGAGCGGTACCCGGAGCCGATCCACCTGCTGATTACCGATGTGGTGATGCCGGGAATGACGGGAAGAGAACTCGCCACGCGGTTGGTGGCGCTTCGTCCTTCGCTGAAGACGCTGTACACCTCGGGATACACGGCCCACGCGATTGCGCACGAAGGCGTGCTGGATGCGGCCGTGGCCTATCTGCCCAAGCCATTCTCCCCCGCGCAACTCGCCGCCAAGGTGCGGGAAGTGCTGGAAAAGGGGTCAGACGCATTTTCCTGAGAACTCTCCAGGGCGTTTCTCCCCCGTCCTACACCATGCCCCGCCGCCCGCGCATCATTTTTCCAGGCGTCGCCCCTCACGTTACCAGCGCGGAGACAATCGCCAGCCGCAATAGAAGCCAGGGCTGCGGACCAGACCGGCCCGCCGCAAGGCCTGCTGTTTGTTGGGTGCGGACGGGATACAGA
>JBAWDI010000880.1:0-4001 GCA_049590695.1 Bryobacteraceae bacterium | reverse complement strand
GCGGAAGAAGTCACCAAGGGCCAGCGCGTGAAGGTTCCCTCGGAGACTCGCTTGACTTTCGTTTTGGATACTGCCGTTCGCATATGACCAGCCGTCCGCCGCGGGAGCCCAAGCCAAGTAGCATCGTGACCGGCGCCAGCCGCGGCATCGGCCGCGCCATCGCCATGGAGCTGGCCAGCACCCACAACGTAATTGGGACCTACCGCGGACGCCGCGACGCCGCCGAATCGCTGCGCGATGAGACCGGGTGCGAGATCTTCCAGTGCGACCTGGCACGCCGTGAGGACCGCGAGGCGCTGATCCGCTTCGCGCGCGAGCGCTTCGCGAGCCTCGACTTGCTGGTGAACAATGCGGGGATGGCGCCGCGCGAGCGCCGCGACATTCTGGAAGCCACCGAGGAGAGCTTCGACGAGCTGATGGCCGCCAATCTCAAAGGCCCGTACTTTCTCACGCAGCAGGCCGCGCGCTGGATGGCGGAGCGCCGCGAGGGGCGCATCGTTTTCGTGACATCGATCTCCGCGTACACGGCGTCGGTGAATCGCGGCGAATACTGCGTTTCGAAGGCGGGGCTGAGCATGTCGGTGGCGCTCTACGCGCAGCGGCTGGCGGAATTCGGAGTCAAGGTTTTCGAGATCCGGCCGGGGATTATCCGCACGGACATGATCGCCAAAGTGGAAAAGGCGTATGAGGAGCAGATCGCCGGAGGCCTCTTACCGCAGCGCCGCCTGGGCGAAGGCATCGACGTAGCGAAGGCCGTGAGGGCCATCGCCGACGGCCTGCTGGATTACTCGACGGGCCAGATTCTGAACGTGGACGGCGGGTTCAGCTTGCGGAGTCTGTAGCCGCTAATTGTCCGTCGGCATCTTCTCCGCTTGGTCCACGACGATCATGAGCAGTGGTGCTTTGCGCGGTTCGAGCTTCAGTCCCAAACTCTGTATGGCGGTGAAGATCGAACCGCCCGGATCGGACGCGGCTTCGGCAGGTGAGGCTGAAGCACCGGGCGCACCTTGTGGCACATTTGCGCCGGCCGCCCGCGCGGCATTCAGCAATTCCTCTCTGGAAATCTCAAACGTCACGTCATAGTCGCCCTTCAGCTCCGTCATATCCACGATCGGCCGGTCCACCAGGGGCGATAGCCCCTCTGCCAATAGGGCCATGCTGGCCTTGGTGATTTCAAAGCGGATGGACTTTCCGTCGGCCGAAGGAGTCATCCTCTGCCGCACGCCCTCGCCGTTGGAGACTTCCGCAGCACCGCCTTTGGACTGGCTGATGGTTATCGAACTGCTCCCGGTAACCGCCGGGTTGGGAGCGGCGCCATCGCCCGAAGGCAACTGCGCTTGCGTCTCCTTGATCTTAGCCCCTCCCTTGGCGACCGCCAGCGCATACACGTTGTGCTCCTTGGTGTCGCGATGGATGACGAGCTTGAATCGTTCCGCCAACAGCGCCTGCAGCATTTGCGGGACCTGGTCTTTCCTGGCGCCCGCCGGCAGGTTGGCGACGATATCGAACCTCTGCGCCACCGGAGTCATCCAACTGGGGCCTTGAACCTGATAGGTCTTTACGTCGTATGCCTTGGTAATCAGTTGCAACAGCGTGAAATTTCCGATATCCACGCGAGCTCCGTCGATCCTCATTCCTGCGTGGATCCTTCCCGCCTGCACCATCGCGGGCGTGATAGGTTCGGACGGCTTTATCGACGCGACGTCGAATGTGGGCCCGGCGGCGGTCGTCTGCCCCGGCAGCGAGGATACCGCCAGGACCAACCCGGCACAAACGGCCGGCAAGAGATATCGGGACATGTAAATATTATCCGATACGACCGTTGCGCGCCGCAAATTGCCGGCCCTGACTCCTGCCCGCTACCGCACGTAAATGTGCGTGGGGCCTTGGATCTTCAGGCCGGGCAGCTCAGTCCGCAGCTTTACGGGCTGGACGCCCTTCCGATTCAACGCTTCAATAGTCACCTGGTACTGATTATCGAGGCGATCTCTAAAATCGCTCAGAAATGGCGAAATCGCCACCGGATCGGTGAAGTCCTGGAAGTAGGCATAGCCGCCGGTCTCCTGGCTGACCCGATCGAGACGGGACTGCGCGAAGTTGGTGGCCCAGAGGCTCCGGCCATAGAGACCCGCGCCGCGAAGATAAATGGCATAAACCATCACGCCCTGCTTCAGAGCGCCGCGAGCCGCCGCGTCGACGTAAGGATCGTCCATCATCCCCATGCCGTAATAGCGGTCCACACCGTCCGTCAACATCAGCACCGCCCGGCGGCCGGTCGCTTGTTTCGACGGCCAATGTTCCACCAGGTCCGAAAGCGCAAAGTAAGGGCTGCCATTCTCGCCCGGAATGGCCTCCGGCAGGCGCAGGGCACCGGCCGCTTTCTGGTGATCCGGTGTGAATGCCTGTGCCAGGGCGAAGGTGCCGTTCCGCATGTAACCGACCGCGACCTGAGTGGTGGCGGGTAAGGACTCGAGAAACGTCTTCAACTCGGGCAACTGGACGCCGAGGCTGGATGACCGCGTGGAATCGTCCAGGAAGACGAAGAGTTGCATGTCCGCCAGGTCGCCCGCCAGGCGCTGCAGGCGAACTACGGGCGCGGAAGTGTCGCCCTCCAGAACCTTCAGGTCGCCGGCTTCCAGGCTCTCCGGCCGGCTGCCACTGGGGGCCGGACGCACGGTGATCACCAGTTGAGTCGGGATGCCCGCGGCATGCTGGACGGAAGCCGAAATCCCAGGGCTCGCGGCCAGAAAGGCCACGGCAATCATCCCAGTCACTACGCTTTGTACGATTTTCATCCCACAACCTCCCGCGCCGCTCCTATAAAGTTGGATGCGGGCGTGGAGGTTCCGGTTACGCCGTTGCAGCCTCGACGGGCACCCCGCCGCCGGCGCCGTTTGGATCACCTTCGCAAGCGGGCTTGAGGAAGCGGGACAGGTTCTGCTGCGCCGCCAACAACAATTCGATCCCCTTGGCCGCGGACTGCCTGTCGTTTTGCAGTTCCGCGATCTGGCCGGTCAGTTGGCCGCTGCGTTCCAGTTCCGTGCCGAGTTGCGCCTTCAGTTCGGCGCATTCCGCGGTGAGGCGGGCAACTTCTCCGCCAAGCTCCTGACTCCGCAGCCTCTCGGCATCGAGTCGCGCTTCGTATGAAGCGACCTGCTGACCCGCCTGCTCAGCGACACGGTTTTTCTCTACCTCTAACTTGGCCTCCAACTCCGCGCGTAACTCCGCCATTTGAGCCGCTTCGGCGCTCAGATCGCGGGCTTTCTGCTCGGCCGCCGAACATTGGGCGGCTGCCTTCTCCGCTTCCGCCATGGCGAAACCGAGTTGCCGTTGTTTCTCGTTCAGTTCCTCGCTGCTCGCATGAAGGCTCCGGTCCCGTTCCGCGATTTGCTTTCGCAGATTCTCCGAAACCACGGTTGCCGCGGCCAGTGAAGACTCAACGGCTTGCAGGTTGCCGCGCATAGTATCCAGCTCCGCTTGTGAGGGCGGCCGGAACCTGCGGAACATCAACAGAATACCAACGGCGGTGCCGATCAGGGCTCCACTCATCGTGCATAGGATCGTGACAATTAACTCCAAAGGAACCTCCGTGACCACCGGTTTCGGTGCGCGCCGTCTCTCCGTGAAGGTATAACCTACAGGGCTCGGCAAATCAATGATAAGAGGTTGCGAGGCGTGAAACCAATCCCAATCGGTTAATCGAAATATGATATCCCTGGTAAGTATCCGGCCGCCGCTGGCAGATCATTCCAGAACCGCTGGTCCGGCGTCTAAAGCGCGCCCGGAACAGGCGCGAGACCACGGCATAACTTTGCGGTGCCGCGCGATGCGGGATCTAGTGTAGTGCGGCGCAAGAAATGCGCCTTATCCACTCCGGGCCGATCGTCGCGCTCGATCCGTGGAGCGACCTTTCAGGTTGCCACGTCGGCGTCCGTGCCGGCGTTCTTCGGGGTGTAGTGGTCCCCAAAATTGAGACACGGGGCATACCGACACTTTGCCAT
>JBAWDI010000879.1:0-2024 GCA_049590695.1 Bryobacteraceae bacterium | reverse complement strand
GATTCATGGCGGAAGCCTCCGGACGTTGAGATTGGTTCTTTCGAGGGAACCCAATCCAAACTACCAGAGCTTCCGCCCGAATCCGAAACCTAATTTGGACAAGCCTGGGGCATGCCCGGCCCCTACCAGACGTGCAGCGGGTGACCTCCAGCGGCTTCGAGCTCGGCCTTCGCCCGGTTCAGGGCTTGCTCGTTGCTGTACGGGCCGGCCATCACCCACACGCCTTCGGGGTTGCCAACCAACTTCGCGCGAAAGCCCTTGCCGAGTAATTGGCCGACCAGAGCCCTCGCCGTCGCGCTGCCATCGCCGACTACTTGCCAGAAGCTCCCTGTAGCGGCCAACGGGCCAGGGAGCCCGTGGGGGATCGGCGACGCCGACGCCGGCTGGTTGCCGAAGTCCTCCGGGGGTGGTGGTGGCGCGGGCGGCGGGGGCAACGCTGCGTTGATATCCGGGCGCTCCACTGAAGCGTCTGCCGGCCGCGGAGCGGTTCGCTGTTGTTTGTGCGCATCAAACGCTTTCCGTGCCCAATCGTCGGCCTGAGCAATCACCGTAGCGACCTCGGCGGGGTCATCCATGATGGCCGCCTTGGCGCGCAGGAGCAGGTTCGTGTAGCCCATCGCAGCGGCAAAGCCGGCATCGAGTTCGAGCGCCCGGTTGGTCATGCGGAGACCCTCCTCAATCACCTTCAGGTACTGGTCGCGCAGGGTCTGGCGCGCCGTGGCATCGGCAAGCTGCTCTTTCCGATCCGGCGCGCCGGTTGCCTGGCGGGCCTTCTCGATACCCTGGTAGACGTTGCTCCAATCCGCAACTCCGACCAGGTAGCAGGCGTTCTTGTTACTCGGGTCGTCTTGAAGCAGCCTTAACCCAAGTTCCCGCCCCTCTTGCAGTCGCCCCGTGAATACGTCGAGTATCGCGAACCGTTCGAGAGCCTGCCGGTTGCCGTTATCGCGCGCGAGAACCTCGAGGTACTGTTGCCGCGCATCGGCCAGGTGGAGTCGAGCTTCCGCATTGTTGGGATCTTTCGCCATCGCTGTACGGAAGCGGTCCACCGCGTCCAGGAAATCCCCCGCGTCGAGGGCGGCGGCCGCCAACCCGGGTTCGCCGGAGGGCGTGTTCTGCGCCTGTGCCGAAACTCTCAGGCTGGAGGCCACGACCGCGCAGGCCACGAGCGCCGCCAGGCCAATGGCCAGGACGGCGCGCGCACGTCCGAGACCGCCTCTGCGGCCCTCCATCAGGCGGCGGACGCGCTGCTCGAGAATATTGCCATCGAAGATCCCCAGCGAGTAGCCGGGACCGGGAGAAGCGCATATGCCGCTCGCGATGCTCATGATGGATTGCGCGTACGCGCGCGGCTCGATCAGGCGGGCGGTCACCAGTTCGTCGCAGGCCATTTCGCGAGTGCGGTCGATTTCCCGATGAATCCACATGGCGGCGGGATGGAATGAGATGGGCAGGTAGAGCAGCTCGTAGAGAATGTTGGCGGCAAAATCGTGCCGCGCGATATGCGCCATTTCGTGGCCGATGGCCGTCGTCAGCACCTCTTCGGATGTTTCGGCCAGCATGGAAGCGGGCAGGATCACAGCCGGGCGGAAGGCGCCGGCCGCCACCGGGCCCGAGACGCGGTTGGAGGCGAGCAACTCCACACTCTTGAGGCCAAAGGACCATTGGCAGCGCTCCCAAACTGGCGGCGGATCGGCTGCCGTAACGGTGGCGCGCAAGCGGACGGTTCTGGTGGCGGCGAGGGCGAGCCGCGCCAGGCGCCAGGCGACGAACGACAGGTAGGCCAGCAGCAGGAAACTGCCGGTCGAGGGCGCGAAGGAAATCGTCCGGCCGCGATTTTTGGCTGTGGCCGGCGCGGGAACGGCGGCCGGCCGGGCTGCGGGCGTCGAAACAGCAGGTAGCATCACAGCGGGCAACTGAAGTCTCTCGGCGGTGTTGCCGGCGGCCACGCGGATGCCGCCCAAGGGGAGCAAGACCGCTGCGAACAGCGCCGCCACCCACAGGGCGTGCCGGTGCCATGCGGG
>JBAWDI010000878.1:0-4566 GCA_049590695.1 Bryobacteraceae bacterium | reverse complement strand
GTGCTTGTCTTGGATGGCGCGCCTGGCGCGCTCGATGGTCTCCGCCAGCCGGCCCTTATCCACGGGCTTGAGCAGGTAGTCCATGGCCTCCAAGCGGAAGGCCTCCACGGCGTATTGATCGTAGGCGGTAACGAAGATGAAGTGCGGCAGGTCGATGCCTTTTTCACGCAGCCGGCGGACCACGCCGAGGCCGTCGAGGCCGGGCATATGGACGTCCAGAAAGACCACTTCCGGCTCCAGCTTGCGGATCAGCTCGATGGCGTCCAACCCGTTGGAACCCGTTGCGATTACTTCCACTTCAGGGAAATCCTTGAGCAAGTAGGAGAGCTCGTCGCAGGCCAGTTGTTCGTCGTCCACGACAATTGTCGTGAGTGTGGCGGTCGCGGAATCGCGCATGGGAGTTGGAGTTGGTATTATAACATTTCGGTTTTCGGGAGCATATGAGGGTACTGGTCATCGGCGGAACTCTCTTCATTGGCCGCCTCCTGGTGGAGGAGCTGCTGAAGGACGGCCACGAAGTCGCGGTGTTGCACCGCCAGCCGAAGCACGATTGGGGCAGGCGCGTCGAGAATATCATGGCGGACCGCAACGACGCGGATTCCGTGCGCGAGGCCCTCTCCACGCGCCGCTTCGACGTGGTTTTCGACAACGTCTACGATTGGGAACGCGGCACCACGGCGGCGCAGGTGGAAGCCACGGTGCGGGCCTGCGGCGACCGGCTCAGCCGCTACATTTTTATGTCCAGCGTGGCCGCATATGGCGACGGCCTGAACCACAAGGAGAGCGACCCGCTGGCGCCCGACTCTCACCCCGCCCCCTACGTAAGCCACAAGGCCAACACCGAGCGCCTGCTGTTCCGGATGCGCCGGCAGACCGGTCTGCCGCTGGTGACGTTTCGTCCGCCGTTCATCTATGGGCCGGGCAATCCGTTCTACCGCGAACAGTTCTTTTGGGACCGCCTGCGCGCCGGGCGGCCCATCATTATTCCCGGCGACGGTTATCGCCTTATGCAATTCATCTATGTGAACGACCTGGTGGAAGCTCTGATTCGCGCCATGACGGAACCGCGGGCGGAGGGTGAGGCGTTCAACATCGGGGATTCCAGGCCGCTGACTCAGGTGGAGTTCGTGGAGAAACTCGCCAAGGTGGCGAACGTGGAACCGGCGCTGGTGCGCATGCCGCGCGACATCATCCTGCAAGCCGGCGGCAACGCCATGGTGGAACCCTTTTATTTCGGCGAATACTACGACGTGCCGCCCATCACCGAATACATGGGCAAGGTGAGGCGCCTTCTGAAGACGACCCTGACGCCGTTTGAGATCGGGCTGAAGGAGACCTACCGTTGGTACACGCGCAACCACAAGCCGCGTACGGCGGGGTTCGAGTTTGACGACAAGCTGCTGGGGATGATGCGGGCGGCGTCGCCGGTGAGCGTGTAGGGGTAGGCGCTTTCTCACAACGCCGCTTGGGCCAACACGCCGACTTTCGGTGCGGCAGTGGGCGGCGAACGGTCTGGAGTTCGGACGGTCCGGCTTGCGGTTGCGGAGAGAGAGTAAATGGTTCCAAAATGGTTCCATGAACATCACCGTCAAGAACATTCCGGATTCGATCTACCGGGTGATGAAGTGGGAGGCGAAAAGGAAGAGGCGGAGTCTGAACGCCGAGATCATACATGCGCTGGAAACGGAGTCCGCCGAAGCGGAGCGGCGCCGGCAATTGATTCATCTGCGGAAGGAACTGGACCGGTTTGCAGCCTCCCTGCCGCCACTCGACGCCAGTGCGCCCCTGATTCGCCGGGATCGGGAGCGATAGCGCGTGCCCGACACGTTTGTTCTGGACTGCAGTATCGCGGCGAAATGGGTGTTGCCCGAACCGGACCGGGCGCCGGCTCTTGCATTGTTCGATCGGTACGCCTCGGGAGAGATTCTTCTGATCGCTCCCGATACGCTCCTGGCGGAATTCGCCAGCTTGGTAGCGAAGCGTCACCGCCGAAAACAGATTTCGGTGGAGCAGGCTCATGAGGCCTTCTCCTTGATGGTGAAATGTGCGCCTCGGCTATTCGACATGCGCCCGCGGCTTTTCCGCGCGCTGGAACTGTCTTTGCAATACCAGTTGTCCTTATGGGATTGCGTTTATCTCGCGCTCGCCCTGGA
Source organism: Bryobacteraceae bacterium (assembly GCA_049590695.1). Taxonomy (GTDB): domain Bacteria; phylum Acidobacteriota; class Terriglobia; order Bryobacterales; family Bryobacteraceae; genus Fen-178. The sequence goes on along the minus strand of JBAWDI010000878.1, from coordinate 2,413 downwards.
ACACGATTGTCCGGTCCTCACCGCCGGCCGCCGGCTCTTCCGGGCCGGCAGGGGCCGGCATCCTTCTGTCCGCCTGGTGCCATAACAGATTCCCGGCGGCCGCTGAGATGGGGATTTCGGCGGCCCTGTCCGTAAACCCGAGATCTACGCGCCGGACAGCGCCTGCGCGTGCGTGAACGCCCAGAACGCCGGCTGGGGACCGCGAGCCGGCACAAGTACGGGACAACTACTCGGCCAAGTAGTTGGCGACTATTGAGCGATACTATTCCGCAGTGCCCAGGAGTAGACTGGGATCGTTTAGAGCGACGACTTTCAGCACCCTGCTTTAGACGCCGTTTCCTTTTCTGAAGAGAGGTCGCCATGGCCAACCCAACTCGCGACAAGGCGATCTTCAAACTAATCGCCGCCGTCACCGCGCGGACCACCGTCTTGGGAGCACTGCTGTTTCTTTCAGCGGGAACACTGGCGTGGTGGCGGGGGTGGGTCTTCCTCGCCGTGATGTTGGCCGCGACGGCGACCATGATGCTCGGCGTGAGCCAGGACTTGGTCGCCGAACGCCTCAAGGGGCCGTTCCAAAAAGGGTCGCGGGCCGACAAGATCCTGGCCGTCGCGTTGATCCCCGCGATTGCCGGGCAATTCGTCTTCATTGGGTTGGATGTGTCCCGGCTACACTTGCTGGGGAAGCCGAACGTGATAGTTTCGTCGTTGGGCCTCGCCCTCTGCATCGCGGGGTTCTGGATCATGCACGTCGGCATGCGCGAGAACGCCTTCGCCACGGGGGTCGTCAGGTACCAAGAGGAGCGCGGGCAGGTGGTTGTGGACACCGGTCCCTACCACGTCGTGCGGCATCCGATGTACTCCGGCGCAGTCCTCCTTTTCGTCGGCATGCCCCTGTGGCTGCAGTCCTCCGCCGGCGCGTTGCTGGCGATCGTCTTGATCGGACTGTTCGTGCTGCGCATCGTCATCGAGGAAGGCCTTCTCCGGCGCGAGCTTCCCGGATACGCGGCGTACGCGGAACGCGTAAGGTACCGCTTGATCCCGTTTCTCTGGTAGTTTTGGCGCGTTACTCGGTCATGTAACGCCCAAGTTGTTGGAGTGAACCGACGCGAGCCCGATCTGGGAACCTACGCTCCAATCAGGAGCCTGCGAAAATGCCTGTCGGGAGAGCTGCTTTGACGCCTATGCGCGGGCCAGGCGGCCCGCCCCACGAAATCGTTGCAGGGGCTGTCACATAATTGGGCGAGGCTCGGTAATCGGAAACGACATCGAAGTACAGCCCTCCAGTTCCAGCAGCCGCTTCTTCATCGCCAGCCCGCCGCCGTACCCTACCAGTTCTCCGTGGGCGCCGATCACGCGATGGCACGGCACCACGATGGGCACCGGGTTGGCTCCATTGGCGGCGCCCACGGCGCGCACGGCCCGCGGCGATCCGATGGCCACCGCAATCTGCAAATAGCTGCGCGTTTCGCCATACGGGATGGCGGCCACTTGCCCCCACACGCGCTTCTGGAAATCGGTGCCCTCGATATCGAGCGGCAGTAAAAACTCGTGCAAGGCCCCGGCGAAGTAGGCTCGCAACTGGCTCGCGGCCTCGAGCAACAGCGGATTCCCGTCGTTTCGTGGCCATTCCGAGACGGGTTGCGGGTCGAATTCTATGGCGCGAATGCCCGAAGCGCTGGCAACCAACAGCAAGTCCGCGGCATCTACCACTCTGACCTCGGTCCATTCGAGCATAGGTTCAGTGTGCCACTTGTTATAATCGTATCCAATCGCCTGTATGCCTCTTAAGCTTTTTGCGCCCAATCAAGGCGCCGATAAGAAGATCTTTCTGCTCAAGCCGCGGGGCTTCTGCGCCGGCGTCGTCAGGGCTATCGACGTGGTGAAGATCGCTTTGGATCTGTACGGGCCGCCGGTCTACGTTCGCAAGGAAATCGTGCACAACAAGCACGTGGTGGATGAATTGCGCGAGGCCGGCGCCATCTTCGTCGAGGAACTGGACGAGGTGCCCGAAGGCGCCAGGGCCATCTTCAGCGCGCACGGCGTGGCGCCATCGGTGCGCAGGCAGGCCAAGGAGCGGCGGCTGGATGTGATCGATGCCACCTGCCCGCTGGTCACCAAGGTGCACCTGGAGGCGGTGCGGTTCGCGCGCGACGGCTACAGCATCGTGCTCATCGGGCACAAGGACCACGATGAGGTGATCGGCACCCTGGGCGAAGTGCCGGAACGCAGCCACCTGGTGGAAACCCTGGAAGATGTCGACCGGCTGGAGCTTCCGGACTCGACGCGCGTTCGGTATCTCACCCAGACCACCCTTAGCCTGGACGAAACGCGCGACCTGATCGGCCGCTTGAAGGAGCGGTTTCCGCACCTCGAAGGGCCGCCCGCGCAGGACATCTGTTACGCCACGGAGAAC
>JBAWDI010000877.1:0-3278 GCA_049590695.1 Bryobacteraceae bacterium | reverse complement strand
CACCCGGCCTCGCCGTCACCGGGTCACCCGGCGCCGTCCGCGCCGCTATCGCGCAGTACAAGACCGGTCGAAATGGCGCGCCCGATCTCCTCGCCCGTGCCGCCTCCCTCGCGGATGGCAGGCAAATCTGGATGCTGGCGCGGGGCGGCGTCCCCCTTCCCGTCACAGGCAACGCCGCCAATTTCAACCGGCTGCTCCGCGACACGGAGTACGCCGGCATCGCCGTTCGGCTGGGCTCTGGGATCGAGATCGAGGCCACCGCCGTGGGCCGCACCGCCGAGGCCGGACGCGAGTTCGAAGAGAACTTGCGCGCCATCCTCTCGCTCACCGCCGCGGCCAGTGCGCGCCAGCCGGATCTGGTGGCGCTCATCCGCTCCATCCAGATTCGCCGCCAAGATCGCACTGTGCGCGCGACCCTTTCCGGTGGTCCGGACGCAGCCGATCGGCTTCTACGGTTCGTGCCGCGGTAGTGGCAAGACCACGCTGCGCTCGTACTCGGCGTTGAATTCGCAGCCGGCCAGGGCGATGACGGAGATCAGGTACATCCAGACCAGCAGCGCGATGCCGGCGCCCACGGAGCCGTACATCAGGTTGTAATGCGCAATGTGGCGGACGTACCAGGCGAATCCGGAAGTTGCCAGCAGCCAGAGCGCCGTAGCCAGCATGGCGCCGGGCCATACGCAACGCCAGCGCTGCTGCCGGTATGGTCCGAAATAGTAGAGGACGGCGGTGACCGCCACCGTGCTGACGAAGGCCACGGCATACCGCGCCATGCGGCTCAGCCACTGCCAGGTTGGGGCAAGCGGATTCAGAACCGGATCCACCTTCAGCCAGTTGAGCACCACCCGCTGCGCCTGGTTGCCGAACACGATCAGCAGCGTAGCGCAGATCAGCGGAGCCGCCGACAGCAGCACCAGGGCGATGGCCACGGCGTTCTGCCGCACAAAACTTCGGTTGCGCGGAACCCGATAAGCCGCCTGAAAGCCTTCCATCAGGCTCTTGATGACGCCGGAGGCAGCCCACACCGAAATGAGCCCCGCCACGATCAGCAGCGAGAAAGGGCGCGAACCGGTTGCGCGGAACTGCTCCACGACCAGATCCACCGAGTCCGGGGGCACGATTTCAGACAAGGCTCTCTGGATGATGCGGGAGACGAGCTCCGCGCGCATCTCGACCAGGATGGCGGCGGCGGAGGCGAGGACGGGAAAAAACGAGAGCAGCGCGGAGTAGGCCGCGCCTTTGGCGATGCCCAGACACCCATCGTCGAAAGTGGCCACGACGCTGCGTCGGAGGAGCCAGAAAAAAGTCCGCGGATTGAGCGCCACGGCTCAGCCCAATCCTTCCCACCGCGCATTCCAGGATTCCGGAAATGCCGCCAGCCGCGCCATATGCGCAATGGCCAGCAACAGCCCGCCGTTGCCCGGAAGGTAGAGCGGCAGGTTGGCGCGCTGCCAGTTGTGGCCGTTGGGAAGCCAGGTGTTCTTGGGTGTATCCATCATGAGGGCGTCGATGGCCAGTTGGCGCTCGCCCAAGCTGGCGGCGGTCATCGCCACCATGGGGAAATCCCAGCCCCAGGTGTCGGCCCACTTCCACACGGCGAAGACCTTCTTCAACGTGCGGCGCATGGTTTCCCGATCCACTTTCGTGCCCGGCAGCACGCCCAGCGCGCCCAGCATGGAAGGATGATCGCGGTTGCGCTCGGTGAAGGTCTGGGGGCAATTCTCGTGCGCCAGGTAAACGCCGTCCTTCACCGGAAGCGCCGAGAGCCTGGCGCGCACGTCGTCCCACTTGGGATGGCGCGCCATACCCAGGCGCTCACGCCAGCGCCCGGCGATGTCGAGCGCGTCGGCCCAGTATTCCAGCTCGAAGGTGGGGTTCCAGGTTTCGCGCGCCGGATGGTTCTCCTGTGCGGGGATCACCGGCGGACCTAGCACGTAGCGGCCGTTCTTCGAATCGAAATACGCGAAGGACGCCATGAACTCGGCGGATTCGAAAACCACATCGCGGTAACGTTCGGCCGTTTCGCGGTTGGGATGCGCGCGGTAGCACAGCTCGGCCATGGCGATGGGGTGGGGCTGCTGCCAGATGAGCAGCGGGCCGACGCTGGACGGGCTGTCGCGTCCGTCGGGCGCGGTCATTTTCGGCCAGCGCACGCCAGCGTATCCCTGGATGCGCGCTTTTTCGCGCGCGGAGGGCAGAATGGCGTTGTACCAGCCCAGGCTGCGCTCGAGCAGCGGCGCGCGGCCCCACCGGGCGAAGTGCGCGGCGTGCCAGAAGTGCATTTCGAGATGGAACTTGCCGTACCAACTGTTGCAGGTGAGGCCGGTTTCCTGCGGCGGGAGCGAACCGGCGCACTGTATGGCCGTCTGGTATTGCGAAAGCACGATGCGGCGTTCCAATTCCTTGGCGCGCGGGTCGCGGCTGCCCGAGAGATCCACCGCGCCGCCGCCGGACCAGAAGCCGCTCCAGTGCTCGCGGCTGGCCGCTAGGGTTTCTTCAGCCGTAGGAAGCGTAGCGTCTCCCCGGCCTGCCCTCCGAAACTCACAGACGAAATCCAGGCGGTCTCCCGCCGGCCTTAACACAAACCGATGCGGCCCCTCGCGCTTCATTTCGCCGGCCGTCTGCCAGGCAATGCCAACGGAGTATCGATCGCGGTCGAGCTCGCGGGCGATCTCGAGCCGGTTCGCGCCGCGGGCCGTCTCCGTGCTCCGGTGCTTTTCCGGATGGTCCCAGTCGGCGGCGTCCATGGCGCCCGAGCCGTACGGAAACTCGAAGGTGACCGGCACGCGGCCGCGGACCCTCACCGCCAGCAGGTCGAGCTGGGGATGGCAAGCCGTCTCCACCACCACCCGCTGGCCGTTCCACTGGAACTCGCTGCGCAATATGCCGGTCCACAGATCGAGCGTCTGCACGGTTGCGGCGACGTCGCCGGGCTTTTCAATCGCCAAGCCGATCTTTCCCAGGTGCAGCCGGTGCGGGTTCTCGCGCAGCCAGTTGAACAGTGGCACCTGCCCTGCCGAGCTGGTGGCATACCCGACCTGGCGCCCATAGGTATCGTACATGGCCAGCCGCAAATCCGAGGGGCCTTGTCCGCTCGGGTTGGGAATGGTATGCCAGCCCCACTGCGACATGGTGCAGAGCGGCATCTGCCGGTCGTAGATCTCCGGGAAAGTCTGCAGGCCGGTGGCGTCGGCCGTGAATGCGAACTCGCCGTTGCCCACCGAGAGCGGGGACCGGCCGTCGAACGCGCCGAGCACCGGGTTGTGCCGCTCCACCAG
>JBAWDI010000876.1:0-1564 GCA_049590695.1 Bryobacteraceae bacterium | reverse complement strand
TGTCGAGGTTCGAGGTGGCTTCGTCGAGAATCAGGATGGGCGCGTTCTTCAGCAGCGCGCGGGCGATGGCGATGCGCTGGCGCTGGCCGCCGCTGAGCTTGAGGCCGCGGTCGCCGATGATGGTCTCATATCCCTCCGGCATCTGCCGGATGAACTCACCGGCCAGCGCCGCCTCCGCCGCGCCGCGGATCTCTTCCATGGGCGCGCCGGGCCGGGCGTAGGCGATGTTGTTGGCCACCGTGTCGTTGAACAGGAAGGTGTCCTGGGCCACGACGCCGATGAGCCGCCGCAGCCCCGCCAGGTTGAGATCGCGCACGTCATGGCCGTCCACTTTGATGGCGCCGGCGGCCACGTCGTAGAAGCGCGGCGCCAGGTTGGCGACGGTGGTCTTTCCGGCGCCGCTCGGTCCCACCAGCGCCACCACCTCGCCGGCCTTCACTTCCAGGTCGAGCTCCTGGATCTGAAAGCCGTTGGGCGCGCCCGGATAGCGGAACGATACCTTCTCGAAGACGATGCCGCGCTCGAATTTGTCGAGCTTTGGCGCGCCCGGCTTCTCGACGATTTCCTCGATGTGATCGAGGTGTTCGAACACCTTCTGCGAAGCGCCCAGGGCCTGCTCAAAGATGTTGTGGATGCCCACCAGGCGCTTGACGGGCTCATAGAGCATGAGCAGGGCGAACACGAAGCTGGTGAAATCGCCGGCGGTCAAGGCGCCCGCTATGATCTGTTTGCGGGCGTAGGTGAGCAGGCAGACTATGGTGATGGCGCCGAACATCTCGATCAGCGGCGAGGAGAGCGCCTGCTGCGCCACGTACCGCAGATTGGTCGTCAACAGCTTATGCGAAGCTGCGCGAAACCGCCGGGATTCGTAGGGTTCGGCCCCAAACGCCTTCACCACCATGTGGCCGCTGAGGGTCTCCTGGAGGATCTGGTTCAGCTCCGCCTGGCGGTCCTGGGTGCGGCGGCTGGTGCGCCGGATGCGGCGGCCGATGCGCGTGGTCGGCACCGCCACGAACGGCAGCACGGTCAAACTGGCCAGCGCCAGCCTCCAGTCCTTGGTCATGACCACCAGCAGCAGCGAGACGGCCGTAAACGTCTGACGCAACAGATCCGCCAGAATGTGCGAAGTGGCCAATTGCACCTTGTCGATGTCGTTCATGATCGACGACATCAGGCGTCCGGTGGAATGCGATTCAAAGAACTCCGCGCCCTGCTTCAGCACCTTGTCGAACACCTCGTCCCGCAGGTTGGTTACCGCGGAGAAGCCCACGTAATTGACCAGGTAGTTGCCGAAGTAGTCGCACACACCCTTGACCAGGAAAACCGCCAGGATGGCGAAGGCCACCATGGTCCAGACGTTCCCGATGTAAGAGGGCACGAAACTGCTGAGATAGAAGTGGTGGTGAAAGACCGGGTCGGTGTACAGCAGCACCGGGGTATTAGGGGCGGCGCGGTTGAGCACCCGGTCGAAGATGGGACCGATGAGGAGCGCCATCATGGCGGTGGCACCGCCCGCGGCGGCCATGAGGACCACGGATGCGGCCAGAGACGCCCAGTAGCGGCG
>JBAWDI010000875.1:0-1679 GCA_049590695.1 Bryobacteraceae bacterium | reverse complement strand
TAGCGCCCATGAACGGCCATGCCTTCGCGAAACGCAGTGACCTTTTCCGGGAACCGCACGCGCGCCTCCGCCGACAGGCGCTTGAGCCACAGTTCGAGCGTGCCGCGAGTCGCCGCGAAGAGCCGGTCCCATTCCTCGCCCGTCAACTTGCGGGTCAAAGCGAGGGGCGAGAGCCGGGCGGCGTGGAGAATCTCGTCCGAGTACGCATTCCCGACGCCGCTGACGATGCGGGGATCTGTCAATGCCCGCTTCAGAGTCCGGTTTTCACGGATCAGCGCGGCGCGGAAGCCTGCCAGATCGGCCGTGAGAACGTCTATGCTTCCCGGGTCCATTGCGCGCAGGCTGGGCTCGCCCGCCGGACGCCTTCGAGCGGCAGCCCCATCACCCGCGGTTCCAGCGCCGCAATGTAAGCTGCGATGTCCGGCAGTTCGGGCATATTTCCCCAGCTTGCATGGCCCCGGCGGGTTTCGCAAGACCCGTGGGAAGGCCGTAGAAAGGGGAAGGAGGTTCAGGAACCGATCCCGTGCCGGTTTCGATGACGGGCGAGAACGGATTCCCGCAGCCGGGAGGACAAATAGAAGCCGCTTGCTTCCAGCCGAGCGAGCGTCGAGGGGAGATCGGAGAGCAAGCCAACGACATCGGCTCTCTCCAGCACACCCAGGGTGCCGGTAACCGGCAACTGGCGGCGGAGAGCGAACAAGCGTCCTTCACGGTCGTCCATCAGGAGCAAATCCGCACTCAATTCCGACGCGAGTTGGATTGCCTCCCGCTCTCCGGGATCCAGGGCATCGAGGCCTGGCTCATTTGAGACGACTGCGTGCGAGGAACGCACCTCAAGCCAGCCGGGCGGGGACCCCAGCCAAGTCTTGACGATCAGAGGAGTGGCTTCAGCCTGCAATTCGGCCCAAACCGCCCCCGGCACAATCACGGTTCCGTAGAGTTTGGGCAGAAGTTCCGCCTCGCCAATCGCGATCAGATGGCGCAGTGGTGTTGTGTCGGAGACGACGATCATCCGCGCTTGGACTGGCGGTTCGCATCCGCCAACTCCTGGAGCGCAGCCTCGCGGTCAAGCTCCGCCGGATCGAAATCGAACACCGGGATGCCGTGCGATCCGAGGAACTGCTGCGCTTCCCAGCGGGTCGCAAGCCCCAGCAGCCGCCGGACTTGTGCCAGGCTAAGCAGCCCCTGCCGGTAGCCATCGAGCGCCAGGTTCTCGGTGAGACGCCGCGACAGATTCCCCCACCGCCCTTCCAGGGCGCTGCGCACATCTTCCGGCATGTCTATAGACAACGCCATTCTGCTTCCATTATGCAATACCTTCGTCCCTCGGTTTTCGAGACAGGCAGATTCTGGGGTTGCCGCCGGCCGACAACGGGAATTCAGAGCGAACCCGCCGTCGTGGAGGCGTCAATGGCGCCGCAGCTCCTCCAGTTCATCGAGCGTGCGCGGCCAGTCGCTGCCCAGCAGCCGGGAAAGCCCGCGATCGGCCAGCACCCGCCCGCCGGTCTGGCAGTTCGCGCAGTAGTTCGTTTCGTTGTCCGCATAGCGTATGCGGAGAACTTTCGCGCCGCACCGCCGGCACGGTTCTCCGTAGCGCCCATGAACGGCCATGCCTTCGCGAAACGCAGTGACCTTTTCCGGGAACCGCACGCGCGCCTCCGCCGACAGGCGCTTGAGCC
>JBAWDI010000874.1:0-1645 GCA_049590695.1 Bryobacteraceae bacterium | reverse complement strand
GCGCGAGGTGGAGCTGCCGGAATTGTGCGGCCTGGCGGAGCAACTCGGCAGCGACGTTCCGTTCTTTCTGCTGGGCGGCCGGGCGGTGGGGATTGGCCGCGGAAGCGAGCTGTTTCCGCTGCCCGACGAGCCCGCGGGCGCGGGCCTGCTGGTGGTTCCCGGGGTGCATGTTTCCACGTCCGAGGCATACCGCCGGCTAAGCCCCCGTTTGACATCCGAATCTCAACAAAATAAAATATTTAGTTTCCAGTCGCAAACGTGGCGCCGGGGTGGCCGCGAACCCGCCTGTAACGATTTTGAAGCGGTAGTTTTTGAAGAGCATAGGAGTCTCGCTCGACTGAAGAAGCGGCTGATCGGGGCGGGAGCTTCCGTGGCTATGATGACGGGCAGCGGCTCCGGGGTGTTCGGGCTGTTTCACACTCGCGCCGAAGCTACGCTGGCGCTCGATTCATTGGGATCGTTGGGAAAGGCGTATCGAATTTCGCTGGTCAGCCGCCAGCGCTACCGCTCGCTGTGGTGGCGGGCGCTCAAGGAGCATACAACCGAAAGAACATGGCCGCCCCAAAGCCGGTACTTGAGATGACAAACGACCGCCTGAAGATATTCACGGGAAATGCCAATCCCGCCCTGGCCCAGGAAATCTGCCAGGCGCTGGGCATGGGGCTGGGCCGCGCCATGGTGAAGCAGTTTTCCGACGGCGAAATCTACCTCCAGATCAAGGAGAACGTGCGCGGGGAGGATGTCTTCATCATCCAGCCCACCTGCACGCCGGTGGAGCGGAACCTGATGGAGCTGCTGCTGATGATGGACGCGCTCAAGCGCGCCTCAGCGGAGCGCATCACGGCAGTGTTACCCTATTATGGGTATGCCCGCCAGGACCGCAAGGACAAACCGCGGGTTCCGATCTCCGCGCGGCTGGTGGCAGCCCTGTTGGAAACGGCGGGGGCCAACCGGCTGCTGGCTCTCGATCTGCACGCCGCGCAGATTCAAGGGTTTTTCGATATCCCGGTGGACCACCTGTTCGCCATGCCGGTGCTGATCGAGCACTTCAAGGGGCACAATATCCCCGACATGACGGTGGTTTCGCCGGATGCGGGCGGCGTGGAGCGCGCGCGGGCTTTCGCCAAGAGGTTGAGCTCGCCGCTGGCCATTATCGATAAGCGGCGCGACGAGGCCAACGTGGCCGAAGTGATGAACGTGGTGGGCGACGTCGCGGGGCGCAATTGCCTGCTGGTGGATGACCTGATCGATACCGCGGGCACGCTGGTGAAAGGCGCGGAGGCGCTGTTGAAGCAGGGCGCGGCCAGCGTCTCGGCCTGCGCCACGCACGCCGTGCTGTCGGGGCCGGCGGTAAGCCGGATTGAGGCCTCGAGCCTCAAGCAAGTGGTTGTTACGAATTCGATTCCGCTCTCGAAAGAGGCGAAGAAGTCGCACCGGATTCAGTCGTTGTCGATCGCCAAGTTGCTGGCGGAGGCCATACGGTCGATACACGAGGAGACCTCGGTGAGCGTTTTGTTTGTGTAGGGGCCGGGCCCAGGGGGCACCCCCTTGCCGGTGGTTTTTACGTGATTTCACGGGCGCTCGAACCCACGTCAGCCTCTTATGGGGGTGAACCGGACTTCGAACCCGCAAGGAGAATGTAGTG
>JBAWDI010000873.1:0-3427 GCA_049590695.1 Bryobacteraceae bacterium | reverse complement strand
GAGCAAGTGCGCGTTTCCGAAACCAGCGAGGTGGTTTCGAGGACCATCAGGGAGATGCAGTATCGCCGCGACGTCGGCGTGATCGTCATGGCAATCCGCAAGGGCGACGGTCACATGCTCTTCAATCCGCCGGCCGACACCGCCGTCGAGGGGGGCGATTACCTGATCGTCATGGGCCGCCAGGAAAACTTGCGCACTTTGGAAGGATTGCTGGCCGAGCCTGGCAGAACCGCGCGATGAGCCGGCCCGCGTTTGACGGGAGTCGGCGGGAATAGAGAAGCCCACAAGGCAGGCTAAAGCATGCCCCACCGCGGTTCTGCACGGTATAATGACAGCGGCAGCGTATAGCCGGTTATGTGGAAGCGTTTTCGTGAATTCGTCGATTCCGTTGTCTTCGCGGGCCTGAAGCCCGACGCTCCCAGGGAGCAGTCGAAACGCACGCGGCGGCTCGGCCCGCTGCGCGGTTTAGTGGACCGGGTTCTTTCCAGGCCGGCGCCCTCCGACCCCCTGTATCTCAGCAATCGCACGTTCGACCAGAAGGTTAAGCTCTGGCTGGCGATCGCCGTGCCGTGCCTCATTCTGGCAGGCGTCGCGGTGCTCGGCCTGAGCCACTTCTTTCGAGCCAAACTACCCGGGCCTGCCCCCGAGCCGTCTGCCGCGGTACCGGGGGCGAAGCTCTTGCCGAATGTGGACAAGACCATCAAGATCCAGGTCGACCAGGACGTGCAGGTGTTGGATGCGCATATCGAAAGTGAGAATGGCATGAAAGTGGTCGGCACTGTCAAGAACAACACCAACCGCCTGATTCACACGACCACGATTATCCTCAACCTGACCGATATCATGGGCTCGCATCTGGGAGCGGTGAGCGCCCAGGTGGACAACCTGGCGCCCAACGCCACTGTGAAATTCCAGATCCGCATCGAGCAGAAAGACGCTGCTTCCGCGCTGGTGCGCGAGGTCTCCACCCGATAAGGGACTGTCGGAAATCGCTCCCTGACGGTCGCGGCTGGGAAAGCACATCGGAGCCGCGACCGTCAGTACCTAGGTAGTTAGGTTCTTGCCAAAATTGGCGGAATTTCAGCGGGAGGGTGCGGCAGCAAGCTCCGGAATTTGGTTCCGGCTACGCCGGGTTAGGGAGCGGCTACATCCGCGGAGGGGCGAAGAACTGGAGCGGCTCGAACGAGGCGATGCGCCACTTCCTGCCGGACTTTTCGACGCGGCACTTCACGCGCTGCTGGCGCCGCTCCGCCACCGCGCCATCCTGCCGATCCACAATATGAACCAGCCAATCCAACTCCACGGCGCGGCTGCGATCATCCCCCTGTTCCTCCACCAACTCGATCGACGACTGCACTTCGGCCGCGCGCAGAAGGGCCGTAACGCTGGCGCGGAGCGCCTCGTATCCCGGCATGGCGGGATCGAAAGCGTTCATAAATGCGATGGCATTGGCCTCGCTCAGCGCCGAGGCCATGGAGGTAAAGAGGTCCCAAACCTGCTGCGCGGAATCGGCCCGGAGGCGGGCGGCAAGGGGAACCAGCAGCAGGGCGCGGCGCGTCATTTCAAGTCCTGTAACTGGCATTGATTTGGATGTAGCCCTCGGTGAGGTCGCACGTCCAGAAGCGCGCTGTGCCCTTGCCCTGGCCGCGGACCGTCACCCGGATTTCGCACTCGGGGGCGTCCAGCTTGCGCTTCAACCCGGGCTCGGAAAATGGCACCGCCAGGCCTCCGCGGCACACCATGACGCCTTGCATGCAGACGTCGGTTTTGGAAGGATCGAAAGCCACTCCGGCATTGCCGGCGGCGGAGAGGATGCGCCCCCAGTTGGGATCGGAACCCGCCACCGCCGTTTTCACCAGGGGCGAATTGGCGATGGCGCGCGCCATGCGCACCGCGCCATCGTTATTGGAGGCTCCGGAAACCAAGATGGTGATGAACTTGCGCGCGCCCTCGCCGTCGCGCGCGATGGCCTGCGCCAGCGACTCCATCACGCGTGCGATCCCCTCTTCCACTTGGGGAAGCTCGCGGGGGTCCGGGCGCACGCCGGAAGCGCCGTTGGCCAGCAGCACCAGGGTGTCGTTGGTGGAAGTGTCGCCGTCCACCGATAGGCGGTTGTAGCTGCGTTCGACGCCGCGCTTCAGCATGGCGCGCAGTTGCGCCGGTGGGATGGACGCGTCGGTCATGACGAACCCCAGGGTGGTAGCCATGCGCGGCTGAATCATGCCCGAGCCTTTGGTCATGCCGGCGGTGCGCACGACACCGCGGCGCAGGCTGGTTTCGGCGAATGCGGTCTTGGGCACGCGGTCGGTGGTCATGATGGCGCGGGCCGCGTCGTCGAAGCGATCGGTGCCGAGGCCGCCGACGAGTCGCGGCAGGGCGTCGATGATTTTCCGTGGATCGAGTTCCACCCCGATCACGCCGGTGGAGGCCGGCAGGACCCGCGAGACCGGCAGCTTGAGAAGTTTCGCGGCTGCCTTGGAGGTGGCGAGCGCCACCGCGTCGCCGGTGCGGGTGGCGCAGTTGGCGTTGCCGGCATTCACCAGGATGGCTCCCACGAGGCCGCCCGACAGCTTCAAATGATGCCGGCAGAGCTTCACCGGAGCGGCCTGGACGCGGTTCTGGGTAAACACGGCGGCGGCGCTGGCAGGGAGCCCCGTGACAATCAAGGCCAAGTCGTCCTTCTCCATCTGGCGGATGCCGGCGTAGGTGGCGGCGTAGGCGTATCCGAGCGGCGAAATCAAAGGTGCAACCCTCCTATATCCTCATTTTCGGCCAAACGCTGGCCGTTGGCAAAATCGGCGGCGGAGATGCGTTTGCGGCCTTCGAGCTGAACCTCGAGAAGTTCGAGGGCGCCGGAGCCGCAGCTTACGATTAGCGGCTTGACGGATGAGATGCGGCCGGGGCCGAGAACCGGGGGCCGGGGGGCCGGGCGCGATTTCCAGATATGCAGGGTTTGGCCGCGGAAGGTGGTGTATGCGCCGGGCCAGGGCTGCAATCCGCGCACGCGATTGTGAATCGCCGGCGCGGGCAGGTTCCAATCCACGACGCCGTCCTCCTTCTTCAGCAGGCGTGCGTAGGTGGCCTGGGACGAGTCCTGCTTCTCGGGAACGATCATGCCCGCCGCGAGACCGGCGAGCGTTTCCAGCAGCAGATCCGCGCCCATCGCGGCCAGGCGTGCCCCGAGTTCCACGGCGTTCTCGTCCGGCCCGATCTCCGTCCAGCTCTTAAGGAGCATGTCGCCGGTATCGAGGCCGGCGTCGATGCGCATGGTGGTGACGCCGGTGCGCGTCTCGCCGTTGAGGATGGCCCATTGAATGGGTCCGGCCCCGCGGTACTTCGGCAACAGCGACGCGTGTACGTTGACGATTCCGAGCGGCGCCAGGTCGATCACCGTCTGGGGAATGATCTGGCCGTAACCCACCACCAC
>JBAWDI010000872.1:0-5429 GCA_049590695.1 Bryobacteraceae bacterium | reverse complement strand
GCCCTTAGCCGCGGCCAAAACGAGCGAGGATGTCGCCCGGCTTTTCTATTCGATTGTCGCCCAGGGACGGCGCGTGCGCTTCAAGGTGAAGACCACATTTCGCGGCGAGGCGCCCGACGAAGTCTGGACGGATTCCGGCGACTGCGGCTACGACTTTCAGGTGGGCGAGACGTACCTGGTATACGCCGATGAGGACGAGGAGACGGACCGCATCGACACCAGCGTCTGCTACCGCAACCGCAGGTTGTCGGATGCCGGAGACGATCTCGCCTATCTATATTTCTTTCAGAACGGCGGAGACGAATCGGCGCGGCTCGAAGGGTTCGTGACCTCGGACGAGTTCTACCAGCGCGATCTGGACAAAGCGCACGACCCGGAAAAAGTAAAGCTTCCGGCGCCCGGCGTCATTCTCGAATTGGATTCCGGCCACGGCCGGCGCTACACCGAGTCCGACCGCGACGGCAGGTTCGTCTTCGACGGACTGGCCGGGGGGGAATACAGCGTCTCCGTTTTCGATGCCGGGTACCCCGAAGTGGTTAAGCTGTTGGCGGGGCCGGCGCGCGTCCAGGTGGAAAAGAAGGGGTGCGCCAGCCAGATTCTGCTGGCGCCTGCGGGGACAACGGGGCAGTAGGGAAAGGGCAGTGGGCCGAGTGCCACTCGGCCGCAGCTTACCAAGCTGCCCCACAATCCGCCGTGAAGTACGCGCAATCCGGGTGGTGGAATACCAGCGCGCTCACGCTGGCTTCGGGGTCCATCATCATGCCTTCGGTGAGTTGCACGCCGATGTCGGCGGGGTGGAGCAGAGTGAAGAGGCCCTGCTGGTCGTCCAGGTTGGGGCAGGCCGGATAGCCGAAACTGTAACGCTTGCCGCGATACTTCGACGTGAAGCGGTCGTGCATGGTGAGCGCCGGCGGGTCGGGGAAGCCCCAATCCTCGCGAATCCGCCGGTGCAGCCACTCCGCCGCGCCTTCGGCCGTTTCGATGGCCAGCGCCTGGATGGCGTGCGCTTTGAAGAATTCGCCCGCTTGCTTGAACTGCTCGGACCGCTCGCGAATGCCGGCGCCGGCCGTGACTGCGAAGAGCGCCAGGTGGTCGCGGCGGCCGTCTTCGGCATCGAGAATGTAATCGCTCAGGCACAGTCCGTTCTCGCGGGGCTGCCGTCCGAAGCGGAAGGTGTGGAGAGGTGCGCCGCCGCCGGGCGCGAACAACTGGACGGCGTTGCCGTCGCGCTCGGCTTCGAAGAATTGCCACACGGCTTTCACTTGCATGAAGCGCGCGGCTTCGCGCTTTACCTGCTCCATGTTGTGGAACAGCTCCAGGGCTTTGGGCTCGTGCTCCAGCAGGGCCTTCTCGAAGTTACCCTTGTAGCCGAGGTGCCGGCCATAGAGCATGAACGGGTTGATGTAACTCCACACTTCGGCGAGGTGCGGCACGCCGCGCACCTTGCGCTCCAGATAGGGCGCCGCCGGGATGGGGATAGCGGTGCGCACTTTGGTGCTGCGAGTTAGTAGCGGCGACGAAAACACCGGCGGCAAGGGGGTGCCCTCTGGGCCCGGCGCCACGACCTCCACCACCCGGTGGCTTTCGAGCACCGCCCCGCGCCTTTCCGGGTCCATGATGGCGTTCATGAGGCTGAGGCCGGTCATGGCGTCCTTGGCATAACACACGGCCTCGCCATAGGCCGGCGCGATCCTCGTGCGCGTGAACTTCTCCGACAGCGCCGCGCCACCCACCAGCAGCGGCACGGTGATGCCGGCCGCCTTGAAATCGCCCGCCGTAATCGCCATCTGCTGCGTGCTCTTCACCAGCAGCCCGGAAAGCCCGATGGCATCCGGCTGGTGCTCCTGGCAGGCGCGGATCAGCACCTCCGGCGGCACCTTGATCCCCAGGTTGATCACCTGGTAGCCGTTGTTGGCCAGAATAATCTCCACCAGGTTCTTGCCGATGTCGTGAACGTCGCCCTTCACCGTGGCCAGAATCACCTTGCCGCGTGCCGCCGTGTCCGCCTTCTCCATGAACTGTTCCAGGTGGCTCACCGCGGCCTTCATGGCTTCGGCCGATTGCAACACCTCGGCCACAATCAGCTCATTGTTGTTGAAGAGCCGCCCGACTTCCGACATCCCGGCCATCAGCGGCCCGTTGACGATATCCAGCGGTGCTGCGCCTTCGGCCCTCTTGCGGTCGAGGTCCGCGATGAGCCCGTCCTTGGTGCCTTCGATGATGTAGTTGGCCAGGCGCTGGTCGAGCGGCAAGTCCTCCGCGCGTTGCTTGACGCGCTGGCCCGTCTTCCGGAAATGCTCCGTGACGGCGGCGATATGCCATTGGTTGATGGCGGCCTTCTGCTCGGCGGTTTGCGCGCGCCAGTCCTCGGGCGCGGTGCGCAGCGATCCGTCATCGGCGTCCACCGGCGGCGTATTAAAGAGGAGGCTCTCCGCCAGTCGACGCTCCTCTTCCGGAATCGACGCGAACCGCTCCAGCTTCTCCGCGTTGACGATAGCGAGATCCAGCCCCGCCTTGGTCGCGTAATAGAGAAAAACGGAGTTCACCACCTCGCGCGCCGCCGCCGGCAACCCGAAAGAGACGTTGGAAATTCCCAGCACCGTCTTTACGTACGGCAGCTTTTCCTTGACCAGCCGCACGCCTTCGATGGTTTCCACCGCCGCGCCGATGTAGTTGGCGTCGCCCGTGGCGCAGGGAAACACCAGCGAATCGATGATGATGTCCTCCGCTGGAATGCCGTATTTTTCGGTGAGCAGCTTCACCGACCGCTCTGCCACCGCCAGCTTGCGCTCGCGCGTGAACGCCTGCGCCTGTTGCTTGTCCTCGTCGATGGAGCCCACGATCAGGGCCGCGCCATAGCGCCTGGCGAGGGGGCAGATGCGCTCGAACTTCTCCTCGCCGTCCTCCAGGTTGATGGAGTTGATGATGCTCTTGCCCTGGCAATACGTGAGCGCCAGCTCCACGGCTTTCGGATCGGTGGTATCGATCATGAGCGGCGCCTTGATCTTGCGGATCAGCTTTTCGTAGAACGGCGGGATGTCGCCCATCTCATCGCGGTCGGCGCTTTGCAGGCACACGTCGACGATGTGCGCGCCGTTGTTGACCTGCCGGCGCGCGATCTCGGTGGCCTCTTCCCACTTCTCCTCCGCCACCATGTTCTTGAACAGCCGGCTCCCGATGACGTTGGTCCGCTCGCCCACAATCAGCGGCCGGTTGCTCTCTTCGGCCTCCACCAGCTCGATGCCCGAATAATACGCGCGGTGCGAGCGCGCGGGCAGCCTCCGCGGACGCTTCCCCTCGGCCATCTGCGCGATGGCCCGTATGTGCGCGTCGGTCGAGCCGCAGCAGCCGCCCACCATGTTGAGCCAGCCGTTCTCGATGAACCGTTCAAGCTGCGCCGCGAGGGAAGTGGGCGTCTCGAGATACTGGCCATCCTCGTTGGGCAGCCCCGCATTGGGATAGCACGAGACGAACACCGGGACCATCTCACTGATGGTGCGAATGTGGTCCGTCATGAACTCCGGCCCGGTAGCGCAGTTCAGCCCGATGGAGAGCAGGTCGGCGTGCGCGAGGGAAGCGCAGAACGCGTCCGCTGTCTGCCCCGCGAGCATGGTGCCCATTCGCTCGATGGTGCCCGAGACCATGGTAGGAATGGGCCGGCCAAGTTCGCCGCGCAGCCGTTCGATACCCAGCAGAGCGGCTTTGACGTTGCGCGTGTCCTGGCAGGTCTCGACCAGAAGAATGTCCGCGCCGCCCGCCACCAGGGCGCTGGCTTGTTGGTAAAAGTCCTCGACCAGTTGCGGGAATGTGACGCCGCCGGTAACCGAGATGGCCTTGGTGGTCGGCCCCATGGACCCGGCGACGAACCGCGGCCGAGCGGTGGCGGAGAATTCGTCCGCCGCCTGCCGCGCGAGTTTCGCGGCGGTGAAGTTCAGCTCGTAGGCATCGTCTTGCAGACCATACTCGGCGAGCACCAGCTTGGTGCCCCCGAAGGAATTGGTCTCGACCACATCCGAACCGGCTTCGAGGTAAGCGCGGTGGATGCCGAGCACCACATCCGGCCGGGTGCGCACCAGGTTCTCATTGCAGCCTTCGAGCGCCGCGCCGCCGAAGTCTTCGGCGGTGAGCCGCTGTTGTTGCAGCATGGTCCCCATGGCCCCGTCGAGGACCAGTACACGCCGCGCCAGGATGTCTTCGAGCGCCTTCCAGCGCTCCTCAGGTGTGGCCATAGGGGGTGTGCTTTCTTCAGTTTAGCAGGGGGCGGTGGAAACGTTCTCTGGAGGCGCTCGGAGCTACTGCGATCTGTGGGTGGCGCTCCAGAACTGCGCCAGAGTCACGCCGCGCCCGAGCTTGAAGTGGCGCAGTCTGTCGGCTTCGGTCCACTTGACGTTGTGCAGGTCGTTTTCCAGGGAGTGTTGCTGGCGATCGCTGAGGCGATGGACGGGAAGGCCTGCCAGCGCCCGCCGGATAAGTGCGGGCGCGGGCTTCTCGGGAAGGGCGTCGATCCGTGCGAGGATGCGGTCGACGCGGGCGTCGTCGTCCAGCGACTCATCGGCAAGGATGGGCGCCGCCAGTTCGTCGATTTGCCGGAGCAGGGCTTCTCTTGCCGCCCGCTGGGTCTTGATGGAAGCGATGATGGCAGGATCGCCTTCCCAGGAGCCATCGTCGAACAGCACGCAGCGGAATACGACGGGGTCGGCGCCGCCGTCCCCGATGGTGACCGTTCCTTCGGCCGGGATCGCCGGGCGGCCGGGCGGGGCTTCGACTATAGTGTAACCGTCATCGCGCGGCGTCTTAACCTGGCCGTCCGCAAAAGCCACCGCGGCGTGCGCCGAGAGGTTATGCACCGCGAGCGTGAAGGAATCCCAGTTCTGCCTCACGACCTCCACGCGGATTGAGGGAGCGTCGCTCAAAAGCTCCGGCATAGGGCGCGGGGGCGGGGTTGCGGGCAAAACGCCGAGGGTGAAGGGCAGATAGCCGAGGTTCTGCAGCTCAGTGAGTTTCACCGATTCGTTCAACCGCGCACGATGATCACCGAGCTTGTTCCTGTGGGTTGGGTAGATAGCGTAACTCACGATGCGGGCGCGGTTTCCTTCGGCGGAATAGTCGAGCTGTAAAGTCACTGGAGCGGCCGTGGTCTGTGCGCGCCAGGAGATTTCGGTAAGCGACGAGAACGCCATCTGGGTGGACGAGCCGCCGCCCTCGAATGCCAGAATGTGCGACGGCGGATGGCCGGGGAGTTCGATGGCGAAGCGCGGCTCTCGCGACAGAGCGGCGGGCGGCTTGCCGCAAGCCGCGCACAGCAGCGCGGCTGCAAGCACGAAGCGCCTCGAATTCATGACGCTGTCAGCAGTTATGGCGTTTTCCCTGTTCATGGGTGCGGCCTGCGTGTCAGTTGGCCAGCTTCAGGCTATACGTCCGATTGAGCA
>JBAWDI010000871.1:0-9692 GCA_049590695.1 Bryobacteraceae bacterium | reverse complement strand
GCGGAAACCGTGCGCGCGGCGCTCCACTGCATTGGGCCGCACCCGCGCGCGAGGCTGGTCTCGGGCGTCTTCATCATGGCGCTCCAGGATCGCTCGCAGGGACACAACGGGCTCATGGCCTTCGCGGATTGCGCGGTGGTGATCGACCCCACGTCGATCGAGCTTGCCGACATCGCCATCGCCACGGCCGAAACCACGCGCGTCCTGCTCCATACCGAGCCGGTGGTGGCCCTGCTCAGCTTCTCCACCAAAGGCAGCGCCAGGCACCCGCAAGTGGACACGGTGGTGGAAGCGCTGGCAATGTTGAGGGCGCGCGAGCCGGATCTGAAGGTGGACGGCGAGCTGCAGGCCGACGCCGCGGTGTCGTTGCTGGTGGGCCAATCGAAAGCGCCGGGATCGCAGGTGGCGGGGCGCGCCAACACGCTCATATTTCCGAACCTGGCCGCGGGCAACATCGGGTACAAGCTGCTGGAGCGGCTGGGCGGCGCGGCGGCCATCGGACCGTTCCTGCAAGGGTTGGCGAAGCCCGCCAACGACCTTTCACGAGGCTGCTCAACGGAAGACATTTTCAGCGTGGCGGTGGTGACGGCATTGCAGTCGGAGACGGCCTAATGCCATGCTGCCGTTCCGGCTGGTCTACGACGAACAGTACGACTTACGTCTCGGAAACCACGTCTTCCCCTCGAAAAAATACGGGTGGCTGCACGACCGGCTGATCCGCACGCGGTTCGCCACGGCCGAGGATTTCGCGGCGCCGGAGCCGGCGGCGGACGAGGACATCCTGCTGGTGCACGATCCGCAGTGGGTTTCGAAACTGCGCAGCGGCACACTCACCTATCAAGATATTCTGCGCCTGGAAATTCCTTATTCCCGGCAGATGGTGGAGGCGTTCTGGCTGGCGGCGGGCGGCACCATACTGGCGGCGCGCCTGGCGCTCCAATCGGGCCTGGGGTTCAACCTGGGCGGCGGATTCCATCATGCGTTTCCCGGCCATGGCGAGGGGTTCTGCGCCATCAACGATATGGCGGTGGCCATCCGGCGGTTGCAGCGCGACGGCGCCATCCGGCGCGCCATGGTGGTGGATTGCGATGTCCACCACGGCAACGGCACCGCGGCGATTTTCGCCGGCGACCATTCGGTGTTCACGCTTTCCATTCACCAGTTCAACAATTATCCGACCGAGAAGCCTCCCTCCAGCCTGGACATTCACCTGGCGGACGGGGTTGCCGATGCGGAATATCTTCACCGGCTGGGGGACGGGTATCGCGCGGCGCTGGCGATGTTCAAACCGGAGTTGGTCATGTACGCGGCGGGCGCGGACCCATTTTATGCGGACCAGTTGGGCGGATTGTCGCTCACCTTCGAGGGGCTGATGGAGCGGGACCGGCTGGTGATCTGGACGGCGCTCACTCACGGGATTCCGGTGGCCGTGGTGCTGGCGGGCGGGTATGCGGAGAGCGTGGAGGACACCATCACGATTCACGCGAATACCGCGGCGGTGGCCAAGGAAGTGGTGGAGAAGGTGCGGGGTGGGGGCCAGGGGAATCTACTCGTACCTTAAGGCCGTCATGGGGTCCACCCGCAGGGCGCGCCGGACCGGAACATATCCGGCCAGGGCGGCAACGCCGATCAAAAGCGCGACTGTGACGGCAATCGTCAACGGGTCGGCCGTACTGATTCCGAACAGCACCGACTTCGCGAACAGCGCCGCGCACAAAGCCAGCGGGACGCCGGCCGCGATGCCCGCCAATGTGAGCCACAGCGTCTCGCGCAGCACCAGCCACATGATGTGATCGCGCCGGGCCCCTAGCGCCAGCCGGATGCCAATCTCGGCCGTGCGGCGCGCCACCGCGTATGCCATCAGGCCATAGAGACCGATGCAGGCGAGCAGCAGCGCGAGAACTCCGAAGAAGCCGGAGACTGTCGCCAGCAGTCGCTCCTCCATCAATGACTCTTCCGTTTGCGCGACCAGTGTTTTGGCGCGGAACAGCGGCAGATTTGGGTCCACGGAAGCAATCTCCCGGCGCACTTCGTCCAGCAGGTTGGAGAGGGAGCCGTACCGCAGCTCGAAGGAAACGAACCCCCACCCGAACTCCTGATCCCGGCCGTGTTGGAAAAGTGGGTGATAGAGCAGGGGCCTCGGCTGGTCGCGCGCGCCGCTGTACAGCGAATCCTTTACGACACCCACTATGGTGGCTAAACCCAGCCGGTGGCCGAGCGGATTCTGGTTCGGGAAAGCGCTCTTGGCAAGGGACTCGCTGACGATGACCACCTTGGGCGCCGTTTCGTTATCGTGCGGCTCGAAATCCCGTCCCGAGAGGACCGGCGTCGAGACAGTGGAGAAATAGCCGGGACTCGTAGCATTCCACGCGACGCGGATGACATCGCTTTCCCTCAGATTGCGGCCATCGATTTCGTTGACCATATCAAGCAGATTGAACTGGTCGTCCACCGGACGGACTACGGAGGCGCTGGCGGACTTCACGCCTGGAAGGACCTGTAACCTTCGGAGAATTTCGCGATAAACCGCACCGGCGCGATCGCTCGGGTAGCCCGCGAGTTTGGCGTCAACCGAGAGCATGAGGACGTTCTCGCGGTCGTATCCCACATCCACGTTCCAGACCTTCTGGAGCGTGCGCACGAATAGTCCGGCGCCCGTGACAAGGACCACCGAAAGCGCAACTTGCGCCACCACCAAGGTACGGTCCAGCGTGTGCGAGGATCGGCCCGCCGGGCGCGTCCCTTCTTTCATGAGGGGACCGGGATCGGCCCGGGTGCTGCGCACCGCGGGCGCCAGGCCGAAGAGAATCCCTGTGAGGAGCGACACGGCGGCGGCAAAGGCGAAGATCCGCCAGTCTGGATACACGGCCAGTGGCAGCGGCGAATCCCCGCTCGAGATCATGCGCACCAGCGCCAGGCTGCCCCACCACGCCATCGGCACCGCCAGAAAGCCGCCGGCCAATGCCAGAACCATGCTCTCGGTGAGAAGCTGCCGCACCAGCCGTCCGCGGCTGGCTCCCAGCGCCAGTCTTACCGCCATCTCGCGGCGCCGGTTGGAAGCGCGGGCCAGCAGCAGGTTGGCTATGTTGGCGCACGCCACCAGTAACACGATGACCGCCACCGACATCAGCAGCTTCAAGGGGAATGCGTAGCTGTCCCGCAGGCCGCTCGCCACGCCCCTCGCGGCTGACCGGAGCAGCAGGTGGCCTTCGCGAACGAAGCGCTGCACGTTTTCCATGCCGCTGAGCTCCGAGATGGGTAGCTGCTCCGCCAAAAACCGGTGGTGAATCACATCGAGCTCGGCCTGCGCCTGCTCGCGCGAGACTGCCGGACGGCGCCGCCCCGCAATCAGCAACCAACTCGACGAAAAAGGGTCCGTCCATCGCTTGCGGTTGGGCTTGAGACGATCCAAAGCGTGCAGCGGCGCCCAAATGTCCGGGCTGCTTCCGACCGCGATTCCCGAAAACTCCGGAGGGGTGATGCCAATCACCGTGAAGGGAACCTGGTTGACCGTGATCGCGCCCCCGATGACGGAAGGGTCCGCCCCAAATCGATTGCGCCAGTAGCGATCGCTGATCACGGCTACGGACGCACCCGCCCGGTCTTCGCCTGCCGAGAAGAATCGGCCGTACCGCGGCCTGACTTCGAGAACGGAGAAGAAGTTATCGCTCGAAGCGTTGCCTTGGGCGATTCCGGATGTCCCATGGAACCCAACGTTAAGGCGCCCAAGTCCCGCCCAGCCGAAGATGCCGGAGAGTGTCTTCGATTGCGCTTGAAAACGCTCGAGCTGCGGGTAGCCGTACAATTCCCGGCTGCTGTCGCTTCCGGTTTCCCACAGTGGAAGGGTATTTGTGAGCTGCACGAGTTGCTGCGGATCGGCCACCGGCAGCGGCCGGAAGACGACGGCATTCAGCAGGCTGAAAATCGCCGTATTGGCGCCGATCCCGAGCGCCAGCGACAAGATGGCCGCGGCCGCAAATCCGGGGTTTCTGCGCAACATCCGAGCGGCGTATCGCAGGTCTTGCCAGAATCGCTCCAACCATGTCCATCCCCACGTAGCACGGGTGTCCTCCATCAACAACGCAACGTTTCCAAGTTCCCGCCGTGCTGCGTATTTCGCCTCTTCCGCCATCAGCCCGGCAGCTTCCGTTTGTTCCGCTTCCTCTTGCAGGTGAAACTCCAGTTCGTCGCGGAGTTCCGCTTCCTTTCTGCTTCGCTGAGCCATCCAGCCCAGCTTGCGGAGAATCTGGTTCATACTGGCTCCTGATTGAGTGGATTCAATACCAGTCCCATGGCGCGGGAAAACGTTTCCCACTTCGTCTGTTCAGCCTGCAACTGCTTCCGGCCCTTAGTCGTCAGGCGGTAGTATTTTGCCCGCTTTCCTTTTTCCGACAGTTCCCATTCGGCCGCGATCCAGCCTTGAGCCTCCAGCCGGTGCAGCGCCGGATACAACGATCCGGTTTCGACCTGGAGGAGGTCCCCGGAAGTTCGCTGAATGTGCTTGGCGATGGCGTGCCCATGCGCTCTTCCCAGTAGCAGCGTGCGCAGGATCAGAAGGTCGAGAGTCCCTTGGAGGAGCTCCACGCGAGACGTCGGTTGCATACTCATTCTGTAGACAGTCTACTATGTTTTGTGTAGAATGTCTACATTCTTCAGACACCGACGCTGGCCGAGTGACGGTCCGGAGTCTGGACGCGGTTGTGGGGCAGCTCGGCAAGCTGCGCGCCGGCTGTTTACCGGCGCAAGGCGACGGGTTGCCAACCCGCCGCAGATTTCCAATCTGCCCCACACGCAACCCAGCCAGCCGGTGCAACGTCATAATGGTCGAATGGGTTTCGCCGCCCGACTTCCGTTGGTGATCGCCGCCGCTGCCGGGTTGCTCGGCGCGCAATCCGGCGCTCCCGCGGGTCAATCCGAAACCGCACCCAATCTCAAAGCCCTGATGGCGCGCGGGGTGCAGGCGTACGATGCCCGGAACGATACCGTGGCGTTGGGAGTTTTCCGCCAGGCCGCAATCATGGGTGACGTGGACGCCATGATGTACCTCGGCGTGATGTATGGAACCGGCCGCGGCGTGAACGTGGACTACGCGTCGGCCATGGCCTGGTTCCGCCACGCTTCGGATGCCGGAAACAGTCAGGCCATGTGCAACATCGGTCTCTTGTACCTGCAGGGGCTGGGCCTGCCGAAAAGCTACAGCGAGGCCATGACCTGGTTTGGCAAAGCCGCGTCTTTCGGCAACGCCGAGGCGATGTTCAACGTGGGCGTGCTATACCGCGATGGCCTGGGAGCGCCCGTGAACTATGCCGAAGCCATGAAATGGTTCCGCAGGGCCGCGGGCGCGGGGGATATCACCGCCGCCAACGCCATCGGCGTGTTGTACCAGCAGGGTCTCGGCGTCCCCGTGGATTACGCCGAGTCCATGAGTTGGTATCGCCGAGCAGCCGATGCGGGCAACGATACGGCCATGTACAACGTCGGCGTGCTGTGGGAAGGCGGACTCGGGATGACCGCGGACCGCGAGCAGGCCATCATCTGGTATCGCAAGGCCGCCGCCGCCGGGAATGAACCCGCCAAGGCCGCGCTGAAAAGTCTCGGCGTCAAGGACTGACCCCTCGGCCTCGGCGCCGAACTGGGCCAGCGCTTCGCCGGTTACGGCAGCTCTCCAAAATCGTAGTACTTGTGGGTCACGCCGGCCGCCGAAACGGTCACCATTCGCAGGCCGGATCTCGCCGGGGGCGTGGGCTTCCCCACCGGCCCGGTGGTGATCATCTCCAGATCGCCGTCGCGCGCCTCTGAAGTGCTGTGGTAGTGGCCCGCGAATACCTGCTTCACACCGTACTCGTGAAGCATCTTCAGATAGCGCTGGCGGGTTTCGCGCGGGATATTCTCGTAGCGGTCCTCTTCGTTGGCATCTTTCAGGAAGAACGGAATGTGCTGGAACACGATGAGGTGTTTCGCCCCGTCCCGCCGCGCCTTGGCCAGCTCGGTCCGGAGCCACGCCTCCATTTTGGCGGCTTCCCCGGGGACGTTCTGCGCGCCCTTCTCCAGGTTCGAATTGAGCGCGATTCCGGTAATGTCACCCACGCGGAACGTGTAGTAGTCCGGCCCGAATTGCTCGCGGTATTTCGCCAGCGATTCCTTGGTCGGCTCATTTCCCACGTCGTGATTCCCCGGCATGAGGAAGAGGCGGATATTGGGGTCCAGCCTGGCGGCCACGCGCTTGAATTCGGCGATTTGCGCCGCGTTTCCCGCCTCGTTGACCAAGTCGCCCGTCACCACTACGAACGCGGGCTTCAGGCGGTTGGCCGTGGCCACCGCAAACTCGAAGTTGGCGGTCTCCTGCGCGAACCCTTTGTTCCCGGTGTACATCCCGAACTGCGGGTCGGTCATCTGAATGAACGTCTGCGCCGCGAGCGTCGCCGCAAACGCCAGCGCCAATAGAATCCGTCGCGTCATGCCGGGAACCATCTTCGCAAAGTATTGACCAGTGCGCCAAACGTCTGGCTCGTTTGCCAATCGTTCAGGCTGGCTGTCATGGCAATTTGCTCAAAATCTCGCGGCAGGGGTCTGCGCTTGGCCAGCCGGTAGAAGATCTCCTCGAATACCTCCTTCGGATGCCGCAGCTTGCAAGTGTCGCAATCCAGGTTTCGCTTCGAAGCAAAGTCCTGAACCAGCGCACTCAATTCAGCCAGCCCAGTTTGCAGGTGGCCGGCGAGTGAGATCGGGCTGTGCCAGAGCCACTCCTCGATTTCGGGAACGACGGCCACCGCTTCAGAGCGATCCTCCCACGTAACCTGTTTTAATCGAGTTCGGATCTCTTCTCGCGCGCGATCAGCCGGTTTCTCTTCCCAGCCGCTACCCTTGTGATCCCAGATCAGCACGAGCTTTTCGAACGCGGTCTTCGGAACCCGCATCCGGACTAGTTCAGGGCCACTCCTGACCATTCCGGGGTCCCTGCCCGTATGCCGGTCCACCTCGTACGTAACCGGCCGGATCCCTATGGCAAGCGGCCGGGCGAGCACACTCCTGATCACCGCCAGAGCATCGGCGTCGGCGGTGAAAACGAACAGGTCCTTCATCCAAGCACCCGCGAAGAGAAAATGGTCGCGAGGTCGGGGATGCCCTTCCAGTCTTCGAGAGCGGGATGCTTGTTGCCAGGGATGGCATGAACGCCCTTGTCGTCCCTGCTGAAGCACAGTAGAACATCAACACCTGCCTCTTGCACAACCAGGGGCGAGTGCGTAGCGATGAACACCTGGGCCTCGGGGATAGCAGCCAGCGCCTTGAGAATAATTTCGAGCGCCTTGGGATGAACGCCGTTCTCCGGCTCCTCCACCATGTAGATGGTGGGAGACGCGGGCAGAAATGCCGGAAGCGTAAGCGCGAGCATGCGGAGCGTGCCGTCGCTCAACAGCCAGCTTGGGCACTCCAGGCCGCCGGCGTACTTCAGAATGATATACTCCGCCCTGTCGGGTTCTCGCGCCGCCCAACCGATTCCTTCCAAGTCATCCAAGGCGTATCTCAGGTGGTCCGTCCAACTGTCCAGAGTATCGACCGATCCGGATGGCTGCGAGGAGGAGTGGTTTCCATTCACGCTCCGGATCAGCCGCCCGACCACACGAGCGAGGTTTGTGCCATCCAGTTCCAGGTCGGTAGATCGGGTTGCAGGGCAGGGATCTCGCATCGCGCGGCTGTTCAGTTGCATGTAGCGGATTCCCCGCGTGAGAAACGCCTTCGCCGTGTTGGCGGTTGGATAGCGGAACTGGTCTGGCGGGGTCAGCGAGAGAGCCAGCTTGCCTAACCCGAAGTCGAAAACGTCTTGGTAGCGACCGTCTTCCCTCTGATAAAAATACGTGCCGCTCGATGTCTTTCCGACGAAACGGCGTCTCTTCGCCTTTCCTTGCAGTTGCAGTACTTCGTCGGCGACCCTGACCCCGATTCGCTCGTCATCGACGATGGCGATTCGGTAATGCAGCAGGTCCTTTCGAGCGGGCAAGGATGCGCTCAAGTCCAGCCATAACTCGATCTCGATCGGCCCGCCTTTCCGCATGTAGGTCAGATCTCGGAACTCGGGAACTCGTTCCTCGACCGCTTTCAACGGACCGTTTTCAAGGCAAGACCGGACGAACTCAATCGCGTCCAAAAAAGTGCTCTTTCCGCTGCTGTTCGGCCCGACGAGAACGTGTAAGGGCCCCAACCCCGACAGGTCCATGGCTCGAATGCCTTTGAAATTCTTGATCCGGATTGAGCTAATCATCTATCGCACCTACCACACACTGTGATTCTGCCTCATCCTACAATATTCTCGCCGCCATCCACATGGATGGTGTTGCCGGTCATCCAGTAAGTGGCCGGGTGGCACAGCGCCGCGATCGACCTTGCCACGTCTTCGGGCACGGTGAGACGCTGGTGCGGATTGCGCTGGCGCGCGATCTCCAGCAGCTTCTGGTAGCCGGGAATCGCGCGCGCCGCGGGGGTGTCCGTCGCGCCCGCCAGTATGGCGTTAGCCGTGATGCCGGCCGGCGCCAGCTCCAGCGCGAGCTGCCGGATGTGCGCCTCGATGATGGCCTTGGCCGCGCTCACCGGCCCATAATTCGGAATGGCCCGCGTGCTGCCGCTCGAGGTCATGGCGAAAATGCGCGCGCCCGCCTCGAGAAAACCCGCCCGCAAGCAGTCCTGCACCCAGTAGACCAGCGAGTGGCCCATGGTGTCGGCGGTGATTTCGAGCTGCTTTTTGGAAACCACCTGCTCCGCGCCGGCCAGCGGCTTCAGCGCGCCGAAGGCCAGCGAATGCATCAGCACCCGCAGCGTGCCCGGCGGATCGGCCAGCCGCGGCCGCATCTGCTCCACCACGTCCTGGCGCATTTCATCGTCGGAAGCGTTGCAGTTGAAAAACTGCGCCTCGCGCCCCAGCGCGCGGATGCGCTCCTGGATCTCCGCGACGTGCGGCAGCTTTTCTCGACGGTCCAGATGCACGCCGAAGATGTTCATGCCGGCGCGCGCCAGTTCCAGCGCGGTGGCCTCGCCGAACCCGCTGCTCGCGCCCAGAATCAGGGCCCAGGGTTGTTTGCTCATAAGCTTTGGATGACTTCGATTTCCCTTTCGTCGTGGTCCACCGCGCGGATGCGGATCTCGGTCCGCTCGGCCGGCAGGAACCGCGAAAAGCGCTCGCCCCATTCGATCAGCACTAGCGCATCCCGCTCGAACAATTCCTCCAGCCCCAGGGTGGCCAATTCGCGCGGCTCTTCCAGGCGGTAGAGATCCACGTGATATACGCGGCCGTTTCCATATTCGTGGATGAGGGTGAAAGTGGGGCTCGATACCTCCTCGGCCGGCGCCGCCCCCAAGCCGCTCACGATCCCCTTGGCGAGCGTGGTCTTGCCCGCGCCCAGGTTGCCGGTCAGTAGCACCACCCCGCGCACCGGAAGCGCGCGCGCCAGCCGTTCTCCCAGGGCAATGGTCTCTTCCTCAGACGCCGTCCGATACGTCGGCACACTCCTCCATGGCGTCCGGGAGATATCGCAGAATATCGGTGGCGATGAGGCACTTCTCGCCCAGCGCCCGCGCGCCCATCTCGCCCGCCAGCCCGTGCAGGTAAACGGCGGCGGCCACAGCCTGGTCCGGCTGGCTGGGGAATTGCGCGAGGAAGCCGGCGATCATCCCCGTCAGCACGTCGCCCGTTCCGCCGG
>JBAWDI010000870.1:0-4441 GCA_049590695.1 Bryobacteraceae bacterium | reverse complement strand
GCCGCCGACGCGCTGCGCCGCAACGGCCTGTGCGTGACCGTGCTGGAGCGCTCGGAGAACGCCCTGCTGCGCGACGACCCGCACTTCACCGCGGCCGTCCGCAAGCAACTGGAAAGACACGGCGTGGAGCTGCGCTGCGGCGTCAACGCCGGCGCCATCGAGCCAGAGAGCGTGGCGGACGTGGCCTGCGACCTGGTGGTGGTCTCGGCCGGGTTCAAGCCCAATGTGGAGCTTGCCACGCAGGCCGGCGTGGAGCTCGGCCGCACCGGCGCCATCCGCGCCGACGACCGCATGGAAACCAACCTGCACGGCGTTTACGCGGCCGGCGACTGCGCCGAAGTCATGCACTTGGTAACCGGCCGCCCCACGTGGATTCCGCTGGGAACCACCGCCAACAAGACCGGGAGGGTTGCCGGCGCCAACGCCGCCGGAAGCCGCGAGCGCTTCGCCGGCGTGGTGGGAACCTCGATTGTCGGCATCTTCGGGATGGGCTTCGCCACCACCGGGCTTTCCGTGGAGCAGGCGCGTGCCGAAGGTTTTTCGCCGGTCTTCGCGCGCATCGAAGCCCCGGTGCGGCCGCGCTATTTTTCGGGCGCCCAGACCACGGTGGAGCTGGTGGCCGACCGCGCGACGCGCCGCCTGATGGGCGGATCGGTGATCGGCGAGGAAGGCGCCGCCGGCCGCATCGATGTCATCGCCGCCGCGCTGCAATCGCGCCTGCGTGTCGACGAGTTCGAGCAACTGGACCTGGCCTACTCGCCGCCCTTCGCGCCCGTCTGGGACCCGCTGCTGATCGCGGCCCAGCAACTCATCAAGGAGATGTAGGGGCGCCTCCGATCAGTTCGGCACTCACTTGTCACGGCTTGTGACGGTCGCGGCTCGGAATCGACGCCGTACTGAGGCGCGCGGATTGGCGTGAGCCATCCAAGCCAGTGCCAGTATTGCGCCGGAAGAACGCAGCGTCGCGGCCATGGGAAGACCCGATTGTATGGGGCGTCTCCGGAGTTGTTAAGCAAAGGCGATGGTCGAAGGGAGAAAAGGGGCCGGCAATCAAGTGCTCCGGCTGATGGCTTTACGCCTGGAACGAGCTGCCGCAGCCGCACGTGGACTTGACGTGGGGGTTGTTGAACTTGAACCCCGAGCCCTCCAGCGTCTCCACGTAATCCACCTCGGCGCCCTCCAGATAGAGCATGCTGGCCTGGTCGATGAAAACCTTCAAACCATCATAAGAGTACGTCTTATCCAACATGCTGGGTTGGTTCTCGAAAGCCATCGAATAGCTGAATCCGGAACAGCCGCCACCCACCACCGCGATGCGCAGCCCAGCGGGGGCCGGCTCCTGGGAGGACATGATTTCCTTTACCTTGCCAACTGCTTTTTCGGTTAATTGCACCATGCGTTTAGACTCCTCATTAGGGGCATTGCCATCTCCCATTATACAAACAGGACCGCATCGCTCCATTCCTTACTGGTTTAGATGTCCCGGGGCGGGTTTGGTCGCGGAAAACCCTGGCCGAACTGGCGGGGAGCGAGGCAACCACTTTCGCGCCGCGCCATTTGGCAAAATGAACTTGTAGGCAGGTGACTGAAACGCGAACTTGGCGGGGTGCGTCGGAAGCAGTGTATGGGGTCGATGACGGGCGCTCTACCATTTCCCGCGTTCGGTAGCAAGGTTCGGGCGAAATCCAGAGTGGACTACCAGAACACCTCGGAGGGCGCCTTGGTCCAACGGGCCCAGGCTGGCGAGGAAGCTGCGTTCCGCGAGATCGTAGAGCGGTATCAGTCCAAAGTGTTTTCCATCATCCATGGCGTCGTCCGCCAGCGCAATGACGTGGAAGATATTGCTCAGCAGGTATTTGCCAAGGTTTACGTTTCCATCAAGAGCTTCGACTTCCGTAGTTCCCTGATCACCTGGATCTATAAGATTACGGTCAACGAGTGCTTCGATTATCTGCGCAAGCGGAAGGTGCGGAAGCTGGTCTACGAGAGCGATCTGAGCGAAGACGAGGTGCGGCGGGTGGACAACAGCGATCCCCTCACCGGCCGCCAAGTGCCCATCGACGCCACCCTGGCCCGCCGCGATTATGTCCTGAAACTGCTGGCACGCGTTTCCGAAGAGGAGCGTGTTTTATTGATGTTGAAGGAAGTTGAGGGGTATTCGGTGGAGGAGTTGGCGGAAAAGACCGGTATGAACGAGAACACCATCAAGGTGAAGCTGTTCCGCGCGCGGCAGAAACTGGTCAAGGCGGCGCAGCGGCTGGATCGTGCTCCCGGCCTGGTGGCCGGGTAGTGACCTTGTAGGGGCTGGGCATGCCCAGCCCTGTAGTGGCCGGGTATGCCCGGCCGGCAGGTACCCCGCAAGCGGGCATGCCGTTGAGGCGAGAGACTCGCAAGGGGAGGTTTTTGGGCGTGGTAGTTTACACTTGTAAGGGAAGAAACGTATGCACGGGGTAGTGATCGAGAGCCTCGAGGAGTACCTGGCCGGTTCCCTGGAACCGGCGGCTCAGCGGGATATCGAGGCGCACCTGAGCAACTGTGAAATGTGCCGTAAAGAAATCCGCGCCATGCGGGAAGTTTCGCAATGGTTCGGCGCTTTGCGGTCCGAAGAAGTCTGGGAGCCCGCCCCGGGATTTTGTGCCCGGGTGATGGAGCAGGTGGGCGAGCGGAAAGCCGTCCCCTCTTTTGCCAGTCTCTTCGCGCTGGATCTCGCCTTCGGCCGCCGCCTGGTATTTGCGTCTCTCATTACCCTGGCGGTGCTGGGAAGCTACCTGGTGTCGCGCGAGACCCGGTATCCCAGCGGCCTTTCGCCGGAAGCCGTGATGGCGCAGGAGGAATCTCCCGCGTTCGATTCCGCTCCCGCTCAAGACAACATGCTGGTCACGCTGACAGCTTATGAGTATTAGTCTCTTGGAGAGGGTGGCCAGCGGGAGATCGTGGAACCCCAAACTTGCCTGTGCGGTGACGCTGGCTTTGGTGTTCTTGTGCGGCGCGGCAGCGGGCGCGCTGGCCATGAATCTCGGCGTTCACAACCGGCTGCATCAACCGGCGTTCGACACCCCTGCCGGCAAGGTCCTCTATTTCGACCATTTGCAGAAGGAGCTGAATCTGACGCCGGCGCAGACCGAGCAAATGCAGTCGATACTGAACGATTTTTGGCAGTATTACCGCACCGTACTAAGCGACAGCAAAGCGCGCGTCGAGCAACTGCTGAACGAAGACCAGCGCCGGAAGTTTGAGCGCCTGCTGCAAGAACACCAAAAGCAGTGATATCCCCCTATTGACAGTACCCAGGCCGCGCGAGCAAAATGGTTCTGCGAACATGCGACGTCTTCGTTTGATTCCAATGCTCGCGGCCGTTAGCGCCGCCCTCCTGCTGAACGCTTGCTCTAACCGCTCGTCCTCCGTCCGCAGCTATGGGCTGGGCGAAAAAGTCGCGCTGGGGCACATCATCTACACGGTCTACGAAACCCAGTGGATGCCCCAGTTGGGCGACGGTCCCGCTGCGCGGGTTCCTCAGCATCGCTTCTTCCTGGTACGCATCATCGCGGTGAATAGCGGCAGCGCCGACCTGATTGTGCCCAACGCGACCATCGAGGACGACAAGGGCAACAGCTACCCCGAGCTGCAGAACGGAGACGGCGTGCCACGGTGGATCGGCTACTTGCGCATGGTGAAGCCCGCGGAATCCGCGCAAGGCAATCTGGTGTTCGACGCTCCGCCGGCACATTATAAGCTGCGCATTACCGACGAGAACGAAGAGAACCCGGCCTACGTCGATATTCCGCTGTCGTTCGGCGCCGAGGTTCCGCCCCCCGAACTGCCCCCCCCGGGCGGCGAGAAGAAGCAATAGCGCGCGCAGCCTTGCCGCCATGCCAATGCTTTCAACACGGGCTCCCGGCGCAGTCAGTGGTTCCATCCATAGCGCCGCAGGCGCGTGAGGGGGCGCTGAAAGCTCGCCTTAGCCGGCTTTACGGGGGGCGAATGGCGCGGGAGGTTGTTGGCCCCCAGGTCCACGGCCCGGCCGGGGCGTTTCCGCCTGCAACTTCTTCCATTGGTCGGGAGTCAGAATCCGGCGAATTCCCAGCAGCATTCTGGCATTGGCTTTTTCCAGCTCGGCGCGGGCTTGCGCCACCTTATCGATCTGGGCAACGATCCGGGCTTCATCCGGCTGGTCCGCGGCCATCATCGGTTCGAGGGTGACCTGTTCCCTCTCGACCGCCGCCGTGTCATCGATCAGCTTTAAGCGGTGCTGCTGGAAGATATCGTCCATCTTCTTCTGCTGGTCCGCGGTCAAGCCCAGCTTCTCTACCATCTGGGGATTCATCCACCAGCGGCCCATACCGCGTCCCATGGGTCCCCGGCCGGGCTGTGGCGCGGGGGCGGCATTCGGGCCACGTCCCATACCCATGCCACGACCGATGCCACGACCCATGCCCGGGCC
>JBAWDI010000869.1:0-14212 GCA_049590695.1 Bryobacteraceae bacterium | reverse complement strand
GATGTGGCGCGCGCGGTCGTCGGAGGCGGCGCCGCCGGCGGCGTGCTGGCGGTGGCCATTACCATCGGCGGCATGTTGGGCGCGGTGGGTACGCTGAACGCTCTCACCATGGCCTACTCTCGACTGCCGGCGGTGATGGCCCAAGACGGGTTTCTTCCGCGAGTATTCGCCCGGTGCCGTCCCAAGACCGGCGCTCCCTGGGTCGCCATTTTCGCCTGCTCGGCCGCTTGGGCACTTTGCCTGGGGTTCAGCTTCGTAAAACTGATTGTGCTGGATGTGCTGCTGACGGGCCTCAGCATGCTGCTGGAGTTTGCCGCGCTGGTGGCGCTGCGCATCCGCGAGCCGGGGCTGGCCAGGCCGTATCGCGTGCCCGGCGGCCTTTTCGGCGCCATCTGTGTGGGCCTTCCGCCGCTGGCGCTGCTGGTTCTGACGGTGATTCGCAACGACGCGGAACCCATCGGGCCCATCAATGCCCTCCAGTTCGGCGCGTTGCTGATTGGAGCCGGAGTTGTATGCTATTTCTTGAGCGAGCGCATCCATGATCATCGCCGATCTTTCCCAAATTGACGGGCGGACGTATCCGGCCAGACGCCGCACGCAGAACCTGGTGGGTGGCGCCAGCCCCATCCAGGCGGCCAACTTCGCTATCGGCCACGTGACGCTGGAACCGAATGGCGGGCAGGTGCCGTGGCACAACCAGGAGCAGGAAGAGATCTACTTCATTGTGGAAGGCGCCGGCGAAATGTGCCTGGGCGAGGAGCGGGCCGCGGTTCGCGCGGGGCAGGCGGTCTACATTCCGCACCGCGTGTTCCACCAGTTGACTAATACCGGAGACGCACCCATGCGCATGATCTACTGCTATGGACCGGCGGGCGATGTGGCCCACTGGCGGCAGGAACTGGATGGCACGCTGCCGCGCGCGGGGGTCGAAGCGCCGCCGCTGCCCGCCGGGGCGTGGCCGCAGTCGGTGGAGAAGCCGTGACCACCCACGCCGTTGGCATCGTCATGAACGGCGTGACCGGCCGCATGGGGCTGAATCAGCACTTGCGGCGCTCCATCCTTGCCATTGTCCAGCAAGGCGGGGTCAAGCTGAGCGAGAGCGAAACGATTGTGCCGCGCGCACTGCTGGTGGGGCGCAATCCGACCAAGCTCGAAGCCATCTCGGCGGAGTGCGGCGGGTTGCCCTGGACCACCGATCTGGATGCCGCGCTGGCCAACCCCGAGTACTCCATCTACTTCGACGCTCAGACCACCGGCGGGCGCGCCGGCGCCATCCGCCAGGCCATCGCCGCGGGGAAGCACGTCTATTGCGAGAAGCCGGTTACGGATAGCTTGGAATCGGCGCTCGATCTATGGAAGCTGGCGGAGAAGGCCGGCGTCAAGCATGGCGTGGTCGAGGACAAGCTGTGGCTGCCGGGATTGCTGAAGCTGGAAACGCTGAAG
This sequence comes from Bryobacteraceae bacterium, assembly GCA_049590695.1. GTDB lineage: Bacteria > Acidobacteriota > Terriglobia > Bryobacterales > Bryobacteraceae > Fen-178. The sequence goes on along the minus strand of JBAWDI010000869.1, from coordinate 12,769 downwards.
CAGGAGGGGTTTTTCGGGCGCGTTCTTTCGGTTCGCGGCGAATTCGGATACTGGGTCTTCGAAGGCGACACCGTAGCGCCGCAGCGCCCGTCGTGGAATTACCGCAAGGAAGATGGCGGCGGCATCATCATGGACATGCTGTGCCATTGGCGCTACGTGCTGGACAACCTGTTCGGCGCGGTGAAGGCCGTATCCTGCTTGGGCGCCACCCACATCCCCAGGCGCTGGAACGAGGCCGGCGAGCCCTACGATTGCACGGCCGAGGATGCGGCCTACGCCACCTTCGAGCTGGAGGGCGGCGTGGTGGCGCACTTCAATTCTTCCTGGTGCGTGCGCGTGCGCCGCGACGATCTGCTGACCATCCAGGTGGATGGCGCCAAGGGCAGCGCGGTGGCCGGCCTGCGCCACTGCTGGATTCAGCCCTATGACGCGACGCCGCGCCCGGTCTGGAATCCCGATATCGAAAGCCCGCTCGACTACTTCGACGGCTGGCGGGAAGTCGAGGAGCGGGCGACGTTCGAGAACGCGTTCAAGCGCCAGTGGGAGCTGTTTCTGCGGCACGTGGTGAAGGGCGATCCGTTCCGCTGGGGATTGCTCGAAGGCGCCAAGGGGGTTCAACTCGCGGAGAAAGGCCTGGAATCCTGGCGCAAGCGCGCCTGGGTGGAGATTCCGGATCTGGTGTAGGGGCTGGGCATGCCCAGCCCCTACGGCCGGTTGATCAGGCTGGCCACGTAGCCCGCGCCGAAGCCGTTATCGATGTTGACCACCGTGACGTTACTGGCGCAACTGTTCAACATGCCGAGCAGCGCCGCCAAGCCGTGAAAGCTGGCTCCATAGCCCACGCTCGTGGGGACGGCGATGACGGGGCATGAGACCAGGCCGCCGACCGCGCTGGGCAGCGCGCCCTCCATCCCCGCGCAGACCACGATGACACGGGCCTCGGTGAGGCGCTCGCGATTGCTCATCAGCCGGTGAATCCCGGCGACCCCGATATCGTGGATCGCCTCCACTTCGTTGCCCATCGCCTCGGCGGTCAGTTGCGCCTCTTCCGCCACCGGCATGTCGCTGGTGCCGGCGCAGACCACGATGATTTTGCCCTTGCCGCGGACGGTTCGGTCGCGCCAGAAACGGATCACGCCGGACAGCGGAAAATACTCGCCGCCCGACAGCTTTCCCGCCACCGCGGCCGCGCACTCCCGGTCCGCCCGCGTGATCAGCACGTTCTGCGAATTCTCGAGCAGCCGCTCCGCGATGGCCACCACCTGCTCCGAGGTCTTACCCTTGGCGAAGATCACCTCGGGTATGCCGTGACGCAGCGCGCGATGATGGTCCACTTTGGCGAAGCCCAGGTCTTCGAAGGGCATATGGCGCATGCGGACGATGGCCGCATCGATATCCACAGCGCCGCTTCGCACCTGCTCGAACAACGAGCGGAGTTGTTCCTGGTCCATGAGGTCAGAATACCAGAATGCGCGATCACGCCCGGAGGTCAACCAAAGTACTAAAGATAATGAGATTCTTTAGTGCTTTAAGCCTATTGTTGAAGAGCGCGTATTTCTCGCATGATTAGGAATGAGCATGGAGATGAGCGCACCCGCTTCGCGGGCGAATTTCGGAGGCACGGCTGATCGGAGGGGGACCAACCGGTTTCCGGTCCGGGAGGACGTCAGATACCGTGTGCTCCATGGCAGAGGGTTGCCAGGCCGTGGAGTCGGGAAGACACTGGACATCGGCAGCCGCGGAATCCTGTTCACGACCCAGGAAAGGCTCCCGCTGGGACACGTGGTAGAGGTCGCGGTGAACTGGCCGGTGCGGTTGGGTGGCGCCTGCCCACTGCAATTTGTAGCGGTCGGCAAGGTGGTTCGTTCGGAAGCCACCAAAGCGGCTGTGCAGATTGCGCGCTACGAGTTCAAAACGCGGGGCAGTAACGGAGTGGCCGCTTCCGACGCGAACTAGCTTCCTACGAACCCACCACTCCCCGCCAGCGGGCTGCTGGCCGAAGCGTAAAGCTCCCTGGGCATGCGGCCGGATTCGTAGGCGAGGCGGCCGGCAATGGTGAGGGTTTCGGACATACTCTCATGGCGCCGCGGGTGGGTGCCAGGGTCGGCAGCCGGGCGCAGCACGGAAGGTCGCCCCGCCCCTACCGCAGATTGAACTTCTTCATCTTGTAGCGCAACGTGTCGCGGGTGATGCGCAGCAGGCGGGCGGCTTGCGTCTGGTTGCCGTTGGTCTTCTCCAGAGCGCGGGCCAGCAGGCTCCGCTCGTTGTCCTCCAGCGATAGCCCGTCGCTCGGAATGTCCACCATGGCGGGGACCGCCGGCGCGCCGGCCTCCGGGCGGGAGATGGCAATCGGCAGGCTGGGCGGCGTGATCAGCGACGACTCTTCCAGAATCATGGCGCGCTCGATGGCGTTGCGCAGCTCGCGCACGTTGCCCGGCCAGTCGTGCGAAAGCAGCAGCTTGGCCGAGGCCTCGCTCACACCTTCAATGTTGCGCTTGAACTTGCGGTTGTAGTGCTCGACGAAGAACTTCGTCAGCGGCACGATGTCTTCGGTGCGGTCGCGCAGCGGCGGGATCAGGATCTGGATCACGTTGAGGCGGAAGTAGAGGTCCTGGCGGAAGGCGCCTTCCTTCACCGCCTCGCGCAGATTCTTGTTGGTGGCCGCCACCACGCGCAGGTCGAGCTTGATGTCCTTCAGGCCGCCCAGCCGCCGGAAGCTCTGCTCCTCCAGCACGCGCAGCAGCTTGGCTTGCAGCATCAAGGGGATTTCGGCGATTTCATCCAGAAACAACGTGCCCTTGTCGGCCAGCTCGAAGATCCCGCGCTTTTGAGCCCGGGCATCCGTGAACGCGCCCTTTTCATACCCGAACAGCTCGCTTTCCAGCAGCGAATCCGGTATGGCCGCGCAGTTGATGGGGATGAACGGCTCGGCCTGCCGCAGGCTTTGGTAGTGCAGCGTCTTGGCGATCAGGTCCTTGCCGGTTCCGTTCTCGCCTTCCAGCAGGATGGTGGTGGCTTCGCTGGCCGCCACCCGGCGCACGAAGTTGAGCACCTCGCGCATGGGCGCGGATTCGGCGATGACTTCGCGCTTCTGCGGCGCAGCCTCCTCGGTAATGTCCTTGATGGTGGCCACCACGCCCGTGAGCTGGCCGCCGCCATCGAACATCTGCGTGGTGCGCATCACCACCAGCCGCTCCATGCCATTGCCGGTATTGAGCCGGACCGTGCAGTTCGGCGCGGCGGGCGTCTGGTTCAGACCCACCAGGACCCCGCATCCGGGTTCGCACAAGGAGCACTTGAAGACTTCCTGGCAGTGTTTCCCGAGCATCTCCTCGGAGGTCATGCCGAACAGTTTCTCCGCGGACCGGTTGACTCCTGTTATGCGGAACTCCGGATCGTACAGAACCAGAGCATCGGAAAGCTGGTCGAACACCGATTCCAAAACACTGGTTTTCTGCCAGCCTGGAGTGAGCTTTGAGATTACTTGCAACTTGTCTTGATTATAGCAAGGCGTCTGGGTTAATTGGCGCAATGCGCGGCGGTTTCGGGGGGAATTGCCCCCAACCGGACTGGGGAGACCCTTGCAAACCCGCTGGAACGCAGGGAATAAGCGTGGCGATGCAATTGCTTCTTTTGGTTCTGGAGGTGCCATGTCCCATCTGAAAGTCATCTTGCCCGCTGCCATTTTGCTGGGCGGATTCCTGGTTTGCTCCACGGCTTCGTTCGGCAAAGTGGAGTATATGAAGGCGACCAAGAAGCCTTGTGCGTACTGCCATGTCGATTCCAAGGCCAAGCCCAAGGAACTGACCGAGGCCGGCAAGTACTACGCCGAGCACAAGACCCTGGACGGCTACCAGGAGAAGAAGTAGCGGCAACATGGAAGGCGGAGGCGTGGAGTCGGCCGTGATGCAGGCGGTTCAGCTTTCGATTGCCAACGGCGTGTATGCCGCCACTGTGCGGGAAGCACTATCGCGCAGTTGCGCGTGGCACGTCGAAACAGTCGATCGCCCGGACCCTTCGCGGAAATGTGTGCTGGTTCTGGACGAATCGGCATTCGCCCGGCTGCCCCTCCCCCTGTCCAACCCGGAGCGGGTGGTTTTGATCACCCGCAAGAATCCCCAAGTGCTGGCCGAGGCATGGGAGGCCGGGATCGTTTCCGTGGTCTCCGAGGAAGATCCCATTAGTACCGTTTTGCTGGCGATCATGGCGGCGGCCCTGCGGGTGGCGAAATCCCACGCCGCCGCTGTTTCGGATGCAATATCCCCCAATTCCGGTTCCAATTCTGAGGCAATAGCCCCACTGCACCGGATTTCCGGATCAAAACGTTGCAAAACTCAATAGGTCAGGCCTTGGCAGGCGGAACCACTTGGCCCACAAAAACGCGTGCCCGCGCGGAAACGCTTGAGCTTCACGATTCGATATGTAAACTTTATAAGGAGGTAATTTATGCATCTTGATCTACGTCCTTTCCTGGGTCTCTGGTTGATCGTGATTGCGGCCCTGGTCGTGGTGGCCTTCTGGCGCCGGTCCGTGGCCGTGCAGGAAGACCCCGCATTGCACCTGGGAGCGGCGCACGCCGGCACTGCCGCCGAGCAGATCGCCCTCGCCAAGAAACTCGAGCAAATCGACAAGTGGATGAAGATTCTGACGGTGGTCGTCATCGTCTTCGGCCTTCTGCTAGGAGCCGCCGCCTTGTACAAGGGTTGGGTCCTGGGCCCCTCGGGATTGTAGTGCGATGCTGAACCGGGCACTTTCCTCGACTGGCCGGCGCCCCGGTTCCGCATGGATTGGCCTTCTGCTTGGCGCGGCCCTCGCCCATCCGCTCGCAGCCGCGAGCGCGACCAGTGGACCGTGCTCGGCCTGCCACGACCAAGGGCAGAAACTGGCAAAGAGCGCGCACGCGGGGCTGCCGTGCGATACGTGTCACGAATCCCACGAGAAGTATCCTCACCCCGCCGGCATTCCCAAACCCGTGTGCGCCACTTGCCACCAGGACGAGGCGAGCGACTACGCGCTCGGCGTGCACGGCCAGGCGCGCAAGAACGGGAATGAGGGCGCTCCCGATTGCTCCGTCTGCCATGGAAGCGCGCACGAACTGCTGTCGCCCAGTTCGCAGGCGTTCCGCGCCGCCGTCCCGGACATCTGCGGCATGTGCCACGGCGAAATCGCCGAGCAGTATCGGGCCAGCGTGCACGGGCAGGCGCTGGCGCGCGGCGTCACGCAGGCGCCGCTGTGCACCGACTGCCACGGCGCGCACAGGATACTCAAACACACCAACGAAGCTTCCCCGGTGAACGGGGCGCACATCCGCGACACCTGCGGGAACTGCCACGGCAACGTCCGTTTGACCCGGAAGTTCGGCCTTCCTTCGGACCGGCTGGTGAGCTTCGATTCGTCCTACCACGGGCTGGCCGCCAAGGCCGGATCGCAGACCGTCGCCAACTGCGCGAGCTGTCATGGTGTGCACGACATTCTGCCCTCGTCCGACCCCAGGTCCACCATTAACCCCCGGAACCTTGCTAAGACCTGCGGCCAGTGCCACCCCGGCGCCGGTACCCGGTTCGCCATCGGCCAGGTACACCTTACGGAGGGGAAAGGCGAGCCCGCCGCCCTGCGCTGGGTGCGCGAGTTTTATTGGCTGGTGATCCCGGTCACCGTCGGGCTGATGCTGCTCCACAACGGCGGCGATTGGGTGCGCAAGCTCATCGATCGGCGTTTCAGCCTGCGCCGCGATCGCCTCGGGGACAGGGACTTTTCCGAACACGGCGAACTCCGCATGCTGCCGTTCGAGCGGGCGCAGCATGCCGTCCTGGCTATCTCGTTCCTCACGCTGGCGTGGACCGGATTCGCGCTCAAATACCCGGACCAATGGTGGGCGCGGCCGCTGCTCTCGATGGAGGGGACCTACCCCATGCGCAGCCTCATCCATCGCATCGCCGCCGGTGTTTTCATGGCGGTCACGCTGACCCACCTGGTTTCCCTGATGGTCAGCCGCAAGCTGCGCGAGCACTGGAAGGAGATGCTGCCGACGACCAACGACCCGCGCGAAGCGCTCTCCAATTTCGCGTACAACCTGGGCCTGGGTGCGCAGCCTCCGGGGCGCTCCTCGCACAGCTACGTGGAGAAGGCCGAGTATTGGGCGGTGGTGTGGGGCGCGGTGATCATGATCTCAACCGGGCTGCTGCTCTGGGCCAACAACCTGGTCTTGAGACTTCTGCCCAAGAGCTGGCTGGACGTCGCCACGTCGATTCATTTTTACGAGGCCGTGCTGGCCACGCTGGCGATTGTGGTCTGGCACTTCTACACCGCCATTTTCGATCCCGATGTCTACCCGTTGGACACCGCCTTCCTGACCGGCATTACGGTAAGAAAGCGGGGGCGCTCCAGGGAGCGCGAAGCGCCATCCGCGGGAGACGACTAACGCCATGACGCCCAACCAATCCGATCCCAGGGGAAGGAGCTGGCTGTCCCCGATCATTCATCTGTCCAGCAACTGGGTGAGCCTCACCGGCGTGGTGATCGTCACCACCGCCACCGTCTTCTGGCTGTTTTTGCTGCCGGTCACGCTGCGGGGGACCACGCAGAGCCCCTACGTCGGGATTCTCGCGTTCCTGGTGCTGCCGGCGCCGTTCTTCGCCGGCCTGGTCCTGATTCCCCTGGGAATCTGGCTCAAGCGCAAGCGCGAGGGGCGACGCGGCATCTATCCGCCCGAATTCCCGCCGCTCACGTGGCGTAACGCCGACCTGCGCCGCCTGGTGTATTTCGTTTTCTTCACCACCATGGTCAACCTGGCGATAGCCAGCCAGGTCAGTTACAGCGCGGTGAATTACATGGATTCGGTGACGTTTTGCGGCGAGACCTGCCACACCGTGATGCAACCCGAGTACACGGCCTATCAGAACTCCCCGCATTCCCGCGTGGAGTGCGTGCAGTGCCACATCGGGCCAGGCGCTTCGTGGTTCGTGAGGAGCAAGCTGTCGGGCGTGGGACAGGTGCTGGCGGTGACCTTCCACACCTATTCGACGCCCATCCCCACGCCGGTTCGCAGCCTGCGTCCCGCTCGGGAGACCTGCGAAGCCTGCCACTGGCCGCAGAAGTACGGTGAGGACCGTTTGCTGGTCATCGACAACTTTGCCGGCGACGAGACCAACACCCGCACCCAGACCGTGCTGCTGATGAAGGTCGGCGGCGGCAACCACGGCATCGGGATACACGGGACGCACCTGGGCCCCGGCGTGCTGATCCGCTATGCGCACGCCGACGAGGCGCGCCAGAACAGTCCCTGGGTCGAGTATAACGGCCCGGGCGGCAAGACGGTCTACGCCACACCGGCCGCCAAGCCGGCGGGCGGCGGCCTGCCCATCCGCGAAATGGACTGCGTGGACTGCCACAATCGCCCGACTCATACCTTCGAATTGCCGGAGCGGGCCGTGGACCGCGCCATGAACGCCGGCCAGATTTCGCCGTCGCTGCCGTTTGCCAAGAAGCGGGCCGTGGAGATCGTCAAAGCTGGCTACAGCACGCGCGAGGAAGCCGCGCAAAAGATTCCCGCGGCGTTCGAGAGCTACTATCGGGACCACTATCCGGCCATCTGGGCGCAGCGCAGGGCCGAGGTGACCTCCGCGGCCGGGCAGGTGCTGGCGGTCTACGACCGCAACGTCTTCCCCAAGATGAAGGTCTCCTGGGGCACCTACCCGAACAACCTCGGCCACACCGACTTCCCCGGCTGCTTTCGCTGCCATGACGGCAACCACGCCGCCAAGGACGGCCGCTCCATCACCCAGGACTGCAACGCCTGCCACAACCTGCTGGCCATGGACGAGGCCAATCCGAAGGTGCTGACGGATCTGGGCATCGTCGAAAAGCAATAAAAGGGGTCAGACGCATTTATTGCGAAACCCGCGCAATTAATGCGTCTGACCCCTTTTTCTCCGTACAATGTTAGGTACGCAATGAAACATGCCATCGTGTCTGCCTATACTCGAATTGCTCTCGTGGTTGCGTTCATTTCCCTGGGGGCGCTCGTTTGCTCGCAGCCGGCGCCCCGGGAACGGGTGGGTCCGCTGCCCGACGGAGGGTTCCTGCTCAATAGCGGGTGGCGCCTCGCGCCGGTGGGCAAGCAGGTGGCGCTCGATACCTTTCCCATGGCCACGGCGCTCTCGCCCGATGGCAAGTATCTGCTGGTGCTCAATGGCGGGTACCGGCCGCCCTCGGTCAGCGTCATCGAAGTGGCCTCGGCGCGCGTGGTGTCGAACGTGGCCGTGGCGGATGGCTGGCTGGGACTCGTCTTTTCACCCAAGGGCGACCGCGTGTATGTGGGCGGCGGGTCGCGCGCGGCGGTGTTTGAATTCAGCTTCGCCCGCGGGAAGCTGACGCCGGCGCGCACGTTCGCCGTGGTCCCGCTAGACAAACGCACAAACAGCGATTTCATCGGCGACGTGGCGTTTTCGCCCGATGGGCGCCTGCTCTACGCGGCCGACCTGTACCGCGATTCCGTGGTGGCGATCAATCCGCAGTCGGGAATGGTGATCGAACGCTACAAAACCGGGAGGCGGCCGTATCGCATCCTGTTCCATCCCGACGGCAAGTCGTTTTTTACGACCCACTGGGCCGATGGCTCGCTGGGGCACTATGACGCGGCCACCGGCAGCTTGCTCGAAACCGTGCGCATTGGCGCCCACCCCACCGATATCGTGTGGCGGAACGGCGCCCCCACGGAACCCGTGGAAGGCGAACCCACCTGGGTGGCGCGCCTGTTCGTGGCGGCGGCCAATACCAACAATGTGTACGCAGTCGCGGTCAGCTCGGGGAACCAGTTGAGCGTGGTGGAGAGCATCAACGTGTCCATGACGCCGCGGCAGCCTCTGGGAATGACACCCTCGGCGCTGGCGCTCAGCAAGGATGGGAAACGGCTCTACGTGGCCTGCTCGGACGCCAACGCGGCCGCCGTGGTGGATGTCTCGGAAACGCGCAGCCGCGTCGAGGGGTTCATTCCCGCCGGCTGGTATCCCACCGCCGTGCGCGCGCTGCCTTCGGGGGGGCTGGTGGTGCTGAACGGCAAAGGGGTGCGCTCATATCCCAATCCCAACGGGCCGAACCCCACCCAGCGCGCGGCGCCCATGTACCAGGGCGATCCGGGAACGGGTCCGGGGTACACGCCCTACATGCAAACCGGCACGGCTTCGTGGATCGACCCATTCACCAGCGACCAGCTCGAGGCCTGGACCAAGAGCGCGCTCGCCAACTCGCCCTACCGGGATTCCAAAATGGAAGAGACCAGCCCGCTGCCGCCCATCGAGCACGTCATCTACATCGTGAAAGAGAATCGCTCGTACGACCAGGTGCTGGGCGACATGAAGGAAGGCAATGGCGACGCCTCGCTGGTGCTGTTCGGCGAAAACGTCACGCCCAACCTCCACAAACTGGCGCGCGAGTTCGTGCTGCTCGACAACTTCTACGTGAATTCGGACGTGAGCGCCGACGGGCACAACTGGTCCACCGCGGCCATCGCGCCGGACTACGTCGAGAAGCTGTGGCCCAACGAGTACGCCAACCGGCGTCGCCTCTACGATTTCGAAGAGCAGGACCCGGCCTCGCTGCCGCCCGCCGGTTACCTGTGGACCAACGCCGCCGCGGCCGGCATTTCCATCCGCAATTTCGGCTACATGGTGGACAACAAGAAGGATGCCCCCACAGGGTCGGAACAAATCGCCGCGGTGCGCGACCCGGTGCTGGCCAAGGTGACCAACCGGATGTATCGCGGCTTCGACCTGACCTACCCCGACGTGGAGCGCGCCAAGGTTTTTCTCGGCGAGTTGGGGGAATACGAGAAGTCCGGGAACATGCCGCGCCTCATCGTCATGCGGATGGGCAACGATCACACCAATGGCATCACGGCCGGGCGGCTGGCGCCGCTTTCGCTCGCCGCGGACAACGACTACGCCGTCGGCATGCTGGTGGAGGGCGTCTCGAAATCGCGCTTCTGGGCGTCGACGGTGATTTGCGTGCTGGAAGACGACGCGCAAAACGGGCCGGACCACGTGGATTCGCACCGTTCGCCGGCGTTTCTGATTTCGCCCTGGGTGAAGCGCCACGCCGTGGACGGCACCATGTACAACACCACGTCGATGCTGCGCACCATCGAGTTTCTGCTCGGCCTGCAGCCCATGACGCAGTTCGACGCGGGGGCGCGCGCGATGACGGCGTCGTTCCAGCGCCAGCCCGACCCGGCCCCGTATACCGCCGAGAAGCCGCGCGTCCCCTTGGACCAGCGGAATCCCGATTCCCCGGCCGCGCGAGCGTCGGCGCACATGAATTTCGACGAAGCGGACCAAAACGACGACGACGCGCTGAACGATATTCTATGGCGCGCCATTCGCAAAGACGCGCCGCCCCCTCCGGTGCGCAGCTATTTCGGCCGATAACAACATCATGGCGCGCATCTATTTGTGCTTTCTCTGGCACATGCACCAGCCTTTTTACAAGGACCTGGTTACCGGCGAGTACAAGCTGCCGTGGACGCGCATGCACGCCCTCAAGGACTACTACGGCATGGCGCGGATTCTGGAAGAGTTTCCGGAAGTCCGGCAGACGTTCAATCTGGTCCCTTCGATGATGGCGCAGGTGGCGGAGTACGCCTCGGGCGAGGCCGCCGATCCGTTTCTCGATGCAGCCCTCAAGCCGGCCGAGGATCTCACCGATGCGGACCGCGCATTCCTGCTGCAGCACTCCTTCTACGCCGATCCGGAGCGCATGATCTACCGCTACCCGCGCTATGGCGAGCTGTACGGCGCGTGGCGGGGGCAGAAGCGCTCGGGGTCGCGGGATCTGTTCGGCCCGCAGGATTTTCGCGACCTGCAAATGTGGTCGCAGCTCGCCTGGTTCGACGAGGAGTTCCAGGCCCAGGATGCGGAGGTGCGCGAATGGGTGCGGCGCGGCCGCGACTTCACGCCGGCCGACCAGCGCCGCATGGGCGAGAAGCAGCGCGAGATGGTCGGCCAGGTGCTGCCGGTGTATCGGAGGCTCGCGGCCGCGGGCCAGATCGAGATTTCGACCACCCCGTATTACCATCCCATTCTGCCGCTGCTGTGCGATTCGAACATCGCCGAAGTGGCGCATCCCAACCTGCCGCTGCCGCCGCGGTTCCGTTACCCCGGCGATGCGCGCCGCCAGCTCGTGCTGGCGCGGGAGTACATGGCGCGCCAATTCGGCGCGGCGCCGGTGGGGCTGTGGCCCTCCGAGGGTTCGGTCTCCGACGAGGTCTTCGCAATGGCCTCCGAGCTGGGTTTTGAATGGGCCGCCACCGATAGCGGGGTCCTCAACCGGACCTTGGGACGGGGAGTCCCGGTGGAGGGTCTCTACCGTCCATACTGCTGGCGGCAGGGCGGCAAGACGCTCAACGCGATCTTCCGCGACCATTTCCTCAGCGACCTGATCGGGTTCGTCTACGCCAAGATGGACGCGGCCCAGGCGGCCGAGGATTTTCTGCGGCGCATCCGCGAGAACTGTGCGTGCCTGGCCGCCGCCGGGCGCGACGCGCTGGTGCCCATCATCCTCGACGGCGAGAATGCCTGGGAATACTACGACCACAACGGACGGCCGTTCCTGCGCGAATTGTACCGGCGGATCGCGGAGGACCGGCGGATGCGCGCGGTGACCGTCAGCGAGGCCCTGCGGCTGCTGGCGCCGGAGCCGGTCGATCATATTTTTCCGGGTTCGTGGATCGACGCCAATTTCGACGTGTGGATCGGGGCCGAGGAAGATAACCAGGCGTGGACGCAACTGCTGCGCGCGCGGCGGGCGTACGACTCGGCCGCCGGCGTATCGGAAGACCAGCGGCGGCTGGCGCTGGAGGAACTGCTGATCGCGGAAGGCAGCGACTGGTGCTGGTGGTACGGGCCGGAGCACCATTCGGCCAACCGCGTGGAATTCGACCAGCTCTATCGCAGCCACCTTGCCAACGTCTACCGTTTTCTGAATCTCACGCCGCCGGAGGAACTTTCGCGGCCCATCTTGCGGATGACGCTGCCGGAGGTGCGCGTCGCGCCATCGGGGCCGGTGACGCCGGTGATCGATGGCCAGGTGACGTCGTACTTCGAATGGATCGGCGCGGGAATCTATCGCGTGGATGAGCGCACCGGCTCGATGCACGGCAAGACATTCCTGGTGAAGGAAGTGCATTTCGGCAGCGATGGCGCGAACTTCTATCTACGCGTGGATTTCCACGCGGGATGCGAGCGGGAACTCGCGCGCATGGAAGCGCGAGTGACCGTGCAAACGCTGGACGGCGCGCACAGCAGTCTGGTCGAGATCGGCTTCGCGAATGGCGCGGCGCGGGCCACCGGGATGAAGCTGGCGGCGTCCGTTACGGACCAGCCGGTGGAATGCGCTTTCGCGCGGGTGCTGGAAGCGCGCATCTCGCTCGAGTCGATGGGGGTGGCGCGAGGCGGCGGCCTGCGGTTCCAGTTCTCGCTGTGGCAGTCCGGTTTGCCCATGGATGCCGTGCCGCAGCAAGGCTGGCTGGAAATGCGGACCACGGACCCGCTGGAGATGGCGGGGTAGAATGTGGGGCGGACGCCCTCGTCCGCGCCGGACCCCCTGGTCCGGCCCTTGGTGTGTGCGAGCAGGCCGACCAGGGGGTCGGCCGCGGGCCAGGGGGCCCGCCCCACAAAATCGTCGAAGGCTGCGGAGATGTAATACCATACCAAGGCCTCATCTTCAGAGGTGCAGAGGTGGGGCAGGCGGTGCCGCCTGCCTCTCTATTCCAGCC
>JBAWDI010000868.1:0-3591 GCA_049590695.1 Bryobacteraceae bacterium | reverse complement strand
GTGTGCAGAATGGCTTGTCCAGCCGGCGGCCACTGGTCCGTATCCAACCCCTGCTTGCCCAGCAGCCGGTACACCGGCCCCGCCGCCACCGCGGCCAGGAACTCGCCTTTCGGATCCGACCATTGGTCTTGATCGCCGGTCTGTAGCAGCACCGGGCGGGGCGCAATGAGAGCCACCAGCATGTGCCCATCCACCGGGAGTTGGTCGACATGCCTGGCGAATTTCGCGTAATTGGCGCAGAACTGATAGGGGTATCGCGTCGGCTCAACCAGGTGTGCGATGGTTTCGCCGTAATCGCGCCGGCTCAACGCCGCGCCCCCTTCACCCGAACAACTGGCGATCACCAGGGCGAAGCGCGTGTCGCGAGCGCCCGCCCACAGTACCGTCTTTCCCAGCCGCGAGACTCCCATGATGGCCACGCGTTTGGCATCCACGCCCTCATCGGTTTCCAGGTAATCCATGGCCCGGCTCAGGCCCCATGCCCAGGCCGCGATGGCGCCCCACTCGTCCGGAGCGGGCTGGGGGTAGATCCCCCGCACTCCCAACGAAACACCGCCCGGAAAATCCGGGTCGATGTCGCCGTAATAAACGGTGGCAAAGCCGATGCCGCGTTCCAGCAACCGCGCCAAGTTGATCCTTCCGAAAGTCATTCCGGTGGGCGCGGGCACCTTCTTGTTATCGGGGCCCCAGATTTCGCCGCGCTTGAGGCCGGGATCGTTCACGACAGTCGAGTTCGCGGAAAAACTGATGTTCAGCAGCAGCGGCGCCGGCTTTTTGGCGCCGGCCGTCAGATAGATGGCCAGATCCATTTTCGGCCCCGCCTTGTCCGCCGAGAAGTACACCGTCACTTGCCGGCGGATGGCTTTCCCATCCAACGCCGGCGTCCCCTTATCGAACACGTCGAAGCTCATCCCCGCCGGACGGCCCGGGGCGCGGCCGTATTCGTTCTCTTCGAACAGGCGCACGATCTCCGGGCGGCGTTTCTCGTTCCAGGTTTTGGCGTCGCGCACCGGTTGCCCGTCGGAGAGCACTAGCGGGTCCGGAAGCGTGTAGGTTCCCACCAGCGCTTCGTCGTAATTGACCGGAATGCCCGCAATCAGCGGGCGCGACTGCTGGGCAACCACCGTCACAGGTCCGATCAGTCCCGATTCCGCGGGCGTCTGCGGTCCGCCGCGGCCGCCTCCCATCATCATGAAACCGCCCGTCGGGGGCAGCACCCTCTTCTCCGGAGGTCCCAGCCGATCGCCCATCTGCCGGTTACTCCACTCGTTGGTGACCTTGATCTCCAACTGGTTCGCGCCCGGCCTGAGCGCGCCGGTGACGTCCAGTTGGTACGGCGGCTTCCATAACGTCCCCAACGCCTTGCCGTTCACCGAGACCTCGGCCAGATCTCTCACCGTCCCCAGGTCGAGCAGCAGTTTCGCGCCGGGCCGGAACCAGGTCTGCGGCGCTTCGACGGACTTGGTGTAGGTGGCCGTCCCCGAGAAGTATTTCACGCCTGCATCCGCGTTCGCGGTCCACGATTCGAGCTTCGCCAGTTGGACCTTCGCCGGCGCCCCCAGGTTCGGCGGGAAACTCACGTCCCACGGCCCGTTCAGGGTTGTCAATGTCGTGCTTGTTGCGTGCGGCAGGGTGCGCGAGGGGGACGAAGCTGCGCGCCGGAAGACCACGAACACCGCCTCGCGTTCCGCCAAATGCAATGGCACAGTCGTGCGACCGTCGGCGATGGCGTACTCCGCCGGCTCAATCGCCCCCGTATCGGGATGCCAGAGTTCCGCCTGCTTGCCGCTCACACGGAAGCGCGCTTCCACATCCTGCGCGACATCCGTCCGGTTGGCTACGAAGTAGATGTCGGCATCGCCGGCGTGGCGATGAATCCATGGCATATCGGCATCCAACGCCCGGCTGTAATCGAAGTCCTTGGCAACGTGCATCGACGCCAGAACATCGGCCAGCGGCACACCCCACATCACCCGGCCCTTCCCATACCCGTGGCGGCTGACGCTGAGTCCGTCGATGTCGCCCCACAGGTCGCTGGCCAGCGCCTGCACTTCGCCATCGGCGTTGGGATAGCCGGCGAGGCTCGGCGAGCGCACCGGCTTGGGCCCCACCACGGTTGCGCCGCCCGCCACCAGCTCGTGAATTTTGCGCGCCACGCGCGGCGTCATGCGGTCGATCTCAGGCAGCACGAGGACGCGGTAGCTCATGCCGTCGGGCAATGACAGCCGGCCGTCCTCTTTCACCGACAACCGGTTGAGCAGGACGTCGGTGTTGATGTAGTCGTAGTCGTAGCCATCGGGCGGCGCGGGCTGCAATCCAGCGCCCCAAATGGGCATGGTTGACGGGGCGCCTTCGGGCAGCAGGTAAGCGAGATCGGCCACGAAAAGCCCCTGCTGCAGCATGAACGAATTGCGCGCCAAGTAGGTCATGAAGGGCTTGGCCAGTTCCGCCCACGTGATGTTGCGGTTGATGTGCGTCCCCACCATGGTGTTGCCCGGCTTGGTGTCCAGCGGCTGATGCGCCGAGGTGTGGAAGACGATGCGGTTGACGCCTTGCGCGAACCAGTAATCGCCAATCTTCTTGAGCGTGTACGGCGCCTCATAACCGCCGCCGGTGAACGACTCGGTGGCCACCAGCTTTTTGCCGTACACGTGGGACGCCGAGGCCGCCCCGCGGACGTCCTGATAGTACATAAGCTCGGGGTGCAGCGCGTGCACCCAGAACTCGCCCATGGGGATCTCGACTTTGCTCTTGTTGAGCAGCGTGTCCTCGGGAATCTCGAGAGAAACGCCGGCCGCTTCCGCGTAGATTCCAAGTCCCCGCTGGCGCGCCATCTCCGCCATGGTGCCGTAAGTGTTATCGGCGAAGAGGTCGTCCAGAGTGCGGCGGAAGTCCCATAGAAACCGGTCGCTCACGTCGGCGCTCTCGACGATGCGGCCGGCCATGGCCGGAAGGTAGGGAGTCGGGTCATAGCCCCGCCGCGCGCGGAACTCGTTCACCATCTCGTCGGTCCAGTTCTGCGCGCCGGCTTCCCAGCTATCCATCATCAGATAGCGCAGGCTCTTGCCGAACAACGGTCCCAGGGCTTGGGCGATGGGGTCGATGTAGCCGTGGAAATAGGCTTCCATGTACTTGCGGCTGAGCTTGTCGGCCTCGTACCCGAGACCCGACGGCGGGGCTGGGCGGTTCTTCGACCCAGTGAGAGAGTAGCCCATGCGCAGAATGGTCCACTTACCCGGCGGAACTTCCCAGTTGAGGGTGCCATCCTTGCCCATCTTCGCGGTCAGGTCGACAATGCCGGAGCGCTGGATCTCCGCGACTGAAGGGACCGCCGGCGTGGGTACGGTCTCGTACTCGAACAAGAGGCTGAAGGCGGCTTTGTCTTCCCATCGGTCGACGCGCCCGCCCGAATGCAACACGGCCTCGGTGAGGGTGTACTCCCGGGCCGGCACCACCGGGCCGCCGGCCATAGTGGCCGCGGGGGTCAAGGGCGCGGCATCCAACTCCACACGGTAGAAGCGCGCGGCGACCTCGGGGAACGCGAACGTCCGCACCGAACCGCCGCGGTAGCCCTGCGGGCCGGGCATCGTC
>JBAWDI010000867.1:0-10083 GCA_049590695.1 Bryobacteraceae bacterium | reverse complement strand
GCGCGTCCGCGTGGCCGCGCTCGATCAGCTTTGCCCGGAATGATCAGCCGTGGTAGTTTCGCTTCGGGCCTGGCGACACCAGCGTAATGCCAAGATTGAACGCAAACAGCGTCACGGCAGTCAGTTCGGTCACAGCGGAGACGGGCAGAATTCTCCACGCAGCCGGCAGATCGGCTTCGTAAGCGGGGACCTCGGAGGCAACGCGAAGAAGGCAGCCAAGATTCAGGATTGCCAGGGAAGCGAACATCAGCTTGGTGCTGTAGAGCAGTCGCATCCCGCTGAACGCGGGCAGTACTCTCTGTCCGATCGCAAACACCATGGTGGCGAGGAACCCGACGGTGAGAGCGTGGCGCGAGGCTCCCCATATGCCGCCGCTGGTGTCGAACTGCGCCGCGTAAACACCGAGGGTGGCCGCCACCAGAAGCCATACGTAGGCGCCGCGCACGAAATACGGAAAAGAGGTGGAGACCCCGAGAGTCTTGGCCGGCTTTTGCGACGATTCAAAGACTCTCAGGGCGAAGGAGGCGGCGATGCAGGCGGCAAGCAACAAGACTGTCGCCAGCCGGAACTGCCCCAGAAGGGCCGCTGCGATGCCGTAAGCGCAAGCGACCAGCGCCGCCATCAGGCCGCCGCCGGAGGGTTTGCGAAGGCCCAGAAAGACGGGCAGCCACCGGGCGTTGAAGCCCCAAACGGCCAGGACCGGGAACCCCCAGGCGGCAAGGAACAGGTAACGCTGGTCCAGCCAGTGCGGCACTTCCGGATGCGCGCTGGCGAGGGCCAAGTGGACGCTCTCGACCTGGTTCATCAACAGCGCCAGCAAGAAACCGGCGGTGGAAGCAATGACGAGCTTCATCCACGGCTCGATGGTGGTTCGAGGCACCCCGGGCGCGGGCCTGGACCGATGGCCGCTCACGGTCGCGAAGAAAAGCAGGAAGCCTATGAGTTGGAGCGCCGCGGATGCCGGCAGCAGGACGCGCCAGTTCCACTGGCTGATGTTGGCCACCCAGCGGAGGGCAACGCCAGAGGTCCACAGAGCCCAACTTACCCAGCCGCGGCTGACGCCGAAAGGCATGAGCCCGCCCATCTTCGACAAAGAGTAATAGCCGATCCCGATGATGAAGGTTCCAATCCAGCCGAATATCTGGGCGTGTCCGTGGGCCTGGAGCCAAGCCGGTGAAAGGCCCGCCAGGGAATGCCGGCCGCTGATCGACACCAGATTCCAGACACCGAGAAAGGTCCCCGGTAGCAACAGGAATAGCAGGCCAGTGATGATGTAGGCCGTCAGAAGCCGCTGCAATGCGATTTCGAACTCCGCGGGAGTGGTATCGGTCATGGTGAGCCTGCCGGCGGGCCGAGACGGGCTTCAGCAACGCGAGGCGCGGCTGCGCTGCGCGCGGCGGCGCTGAAATCGCCGAGCCTAGGCGAACGATACTTGCGATGCCGAGTCACGATGCCATTCCTTCGCCGGCACATCGCAGAATGGATCTCAATGCGCGCGCCAGTTCGGGACCGGAACGATCCAGCTCAGCTCGATGCGCCAGCGCCAGTCTACGGAGAATTGCCCGGCCCGCGGGTGTCAGGCGAACCCAAACTTCGCGCCGATCCCGAGTCCCCGAGCGCCTGGCGACGGCGCCCCTGCGCTCGAGCCGGTCCACCAGTTCCACCGCACTGTGATGCTGAACGAATAACCGCGAGGCAATCTCCCGAATGGTCGGCTTGGCGTCTTCCGGAAGGCCGTGCACCACGAGCAGCAGTTGATGTTGTTGCGCCTCAAGGCCATGCTCTTTCGCGGTGGTCTCGCTGAAATGAAGAAACCGCCGGAGCTGCCTCCGGAACTCGGCCAGATGACGGTATTGACCGGGAGAGAGGTCGCGCTTCCCCTTCATAATTGTATCGTACCACGATATTATTATGAATTTGCCGCTTCCGCTCGGAGGAGTTCGGATTCGCGGGGCGATAGCCGGGAAGAACCGCGCCAGGCGGAAATCCGCTGGGGTGCAGCCTCTACGCGGTGGTAGAGAGATCCCTTTTCCACACACTGCGCAATGCGCCGAGCGTGATGGGCAGCGCGCCGGCGAAGAGGAAGACCACATCCCCCACCATGCGCAGCCATTCCAGCTTGTGGTAAGCGCCGCCGGTCAGGAAGGTCAGGCGACGCGCGTGCCAATACCCGTTGGCGATGGAATCCCAGAGCTGGATTACTCCTGCGGGGAACAGATCCAGGACGATCATGAGGGCGAGGCCCACATTGACACCCCAGAAGCCCACCCGGACGAACTTCTCCGTCTCCTTCCATGCGGTGTCCGACTGCATGGCCCTCAAGCAGAAGACCAGGACTGCCAAGGCCAACATCCCAAAGACGCCAAACAGCGCGGCGTGTCCGTGATTGGGAGTGAGCGTCGTGCCCACCTCGAAGTAGGACACGATGGGCAGGTTGATCAGGAAACCGAAGATCCCCGCGCCGACGAAGTTCCAGACACCCACGGCCATGAGGAAGTAGATGGACCACTTCTGGCCCCAGGCCAGATCCTGGCCGCACGCGGAACACTGCGCCTTCCGCAACCTGATGAAATCCCAGGCATCCAGAGTCAGGAGCGTCAGAGGCACAACTTCCAGAGCGGAGAAGCACGCCGCCAGACCCATGTTGAGCGTCCCCTGGCCCGTGAAATACCAATGGTGGCCTGTGCCGATGATGCCACCGCTGAGATACAGGATGGCATCCAGGTAGATCAGACGCGTGGCGGTCTTGGTGCTGACCACGCCCATCTGGTGGAACATGATGGCCACCAGCACCGTCGCGAAGAGTTCGAAGAATCCCTCCACCCAAAGATGGATGATCCAGAAGCGCCAGTTGTCGATGACGGCAAAGTTGGTGTGAGGCCCATAGAAAAGGGCGGGCAGGTAGAAGAGAGGGATGGCCACAGCCGTGTACAGAAAGAGTGAGGACAATTCGCGCTTTTCAGGGCTCTTGATGGCGGGCTTGAGCGCCCGAAACATCAGGAACAGCCAGAAGAGCAGGCCAACTGCCAGCAGCAACTGCCAGAACCGCCCGAGGTCCAGATACTCGGAACCCTGGTGACCGAACCAGAACCAGAACCGCCCCAGCTTGTCGTCGATGCCGAGGGACTCGCCTGCCAGGCTGCCGGCGACGACCACGACGAGCGCCCCGAGGAGCGCGTAGACGCCAGCTCTCTGGTGTGTGGGCTCCGCGCCGCCGACCCACGACGCCAGGAAAAGGCCGCCGCCGACCCAGGCCGTGGCGATCCAGAAGATGGCGAGTTGGAGGTGCCAGGTGCGCGCCAGGGTGTAGGGCAGCCAGCGGGCGATGTCGAGCCCGTAAAAAGCCCCTGTTTCCACCCGATAGTGGGCGAGCACGCCTCCCAGGAAGGACTGCGCCAGGAAGAGGAGGGCCACGATGGCGAAAAACCATCCCGTAGCCCACTGGCTGGGAGTGAGCTTCAAAGCAAGGGGAGGGGAGTGCATCATATGGGAGACAGCGCCCTCGCCCTTCCAGCCCAAATAATCGAACTTGCCGACGACGAAGAGGATCAGCCCCAGCCCGGAGAGGAGCGTGATGAGGCTCAAGGCGCTCCAAACATAGGCCTCGGTGGAAGGACGGTTTCCGGCAATGGGCTCGTAGGGCCAGTTATTGGTATACGAATAGTCCTTGCCAGGGCGCTTGGCCGTGGTGGCCCAGGCCGCCCAAGCGAAATAGGCGGTCAGAGCCTTAAGCTCCCCGGGGTTTCGAATGTAGTTGGCGGGCAGCCCGGGGGCGGCGTCCTTCCGGGTGAAGTACTCGCTCCATTCGGGAAGCTGTGCGCGATAGGCAGCAGCCTCGCCCGGCGAGAGCCGGAGCGTTCGCGAGGCTGGATCGTACCGGTTTTCTTTGAGCACCGTCATTGTCCGCGCGGATGCGATGCTCTGCTCGTCCGGCGAGAGCTGCGCAAAGAGCTTGCCGTACTTCTCGGCCGCGATCGTGTCCAAGGTCACCTCGCCGAGCCTATGCAGATACTCCGCACTGTAGTCAGGACCCAGGTAAGCGCCATGGCCCCACAGGCTCCCGTGCTCCATGAGACCGTACTTGAGGAAGACCTCCTGACCCATTTGGATGTCGGCTCCGGTAAACACCACAGATCCCGTTTCATCCGTGACCTGCTCGGGGATCGGTGGAGCGTTCGTGTAGGTCAGGACGGTGACAAAGGACAGTACCGAGAAGCCAGCGATCATTACCAAAATGGCCGAGTGTCTCCACCACGGAGAGAGGCGCGTAGCCTCGGTGGACGTGTCGATCATGAGATGCCCCTTTTCATTCCCAACAGGTCTTGAATCGATTCAGAATACCTTCCGCTCGAGTTCCGCCGCTACCTTATCGAATGCTTCGTGCGCGCCGATCCCAAGTTCGCGGTCGACGGACTCAAACTTCTCCATCAGCTCTTGTTGGTCTTCCGGAGTGAGAACCTTGCCGGCCAGCGGAAACAGCAGGTAATCCTCTTTCCAAATGTGATTCGGATAGAAGGCCACCAGCGCTTTCAGGGTTTTAACGAGGATCTCTCGCGCGAGGGGTTCTCCCGCGGCGTAACCGGGGATGGCATCGGCCAACTCTCCCACCATCACCCGTCCTTTTTGATGCTCCATGGTCAAGCCGCCTATTGGACAGCCGTGCGAAGGCACGCCCCGGCGTATCAGGGCCGGGAACAGGAGGCTCTCTTCCTTGCCATGATGGCAGCGATCGGCAAACGTGCGCAAGAACACCACGATCCTGTCCAGAAGCGAGACATCCACCTGTTCTCCACCCTCAAGCCGCTCCGCCAGGACTGACATGCCGGCCACCATCTTCTGGATAACCCGATGCTCCGCCTCCAGCATTTCCACCGGCGTCGCCCCGCTCATTTGATTTCCCTCACGATGGTGAGCGGAAGCTTAGTCATCTCGATGGCTAGACGCTCCTGGTCCTCGGCGGTAAGCCGGCTCTCAGCGAGGCGGAACAACTGATCTTCTTCTTCCACGATGTGGTGCTGAATCAGATCGTGGAGTTCCGTGCCGAACAGGCGAAGTTCGTTCAGCCAGCGGGATTCGGGAGTTGGCGGGGAATCCGACAGGAGTTCTCCAATGAGCCGCTCCACTTCGCGAACCTCCTCGTGCTGGCGGTCCATCCGGGCCAGCAGATCGGGAAACGCCGGCCGTAAGCTCGGGTAGAAGACGGCCTCCTCTTTCTGGAAATGAGGCGAAGACAGGCATCGAATGTCCCGGACGGCCGCCTGTACTTCAGGAACCGTTTCAGGCCCCGCACGCCGCACTGCGGCGAGAAGGCGGTCAATGTAAGTTTCCATCCGGCGGTGGTCCGCACGGAGACAATCACACGCGGAGACGGGCGTCATATAAGGACTGTCCTTGTACCGATCCGATTCCAGCATTACGCCCCGGAGACGGAAGCGGGATTCTCGATTATAGTAAGGCCGAGTACTCTCAGGCCGGCTGTGACTGATTTGGTCCGGAGTTTCGAATGAGCCAACAGCGCCGAACTGGGCCATTCCGAGTCTTCCTCGTCCTTATCTTAGCCCCAAAACGGACAAACAGAACCATTGTACTTGTTGTCAATGGAATCAAGGATGTGCACTGAAGGTGGCAGTTCCGGCGCGGGCAAAGGATTTTCGCCGGCGCAGCCGGCGCCCGCGAAATTGCCGCCGCGCTGCTCTTCCGCTCGACCGGCATCTGTCCCGGGGGAAAGCGCCTCTGGACCCCGAGTCGGACCCTCCTAAGCGGCGGCATACGATTCCTCATTCTCGCGGCCTGGATCCCCGCGGCCGTGGCGGGTATTCCCGCCAGCGGACTAAGACGATGGCGCCTGGCTACAAGACGCCTAACCCGTGGGAGTGGCCGAGGCGGGTTGGGAGCAGCCGGCTGAGATCCTGTCGATGTTCGGGCCAGTAGCAGCCGGCCCAATGGCGCGTTTGCAGGCCGAACGGCGGCGGTAACCAACGGCCGCGCAGGATGCCATCCTGCCCCGCAACGTCAGGCGGTTGGATCGATAGCTGCCTCTGCGAGTCTACCGTAGTTGCCGATGGGATCGGTGTCGATGGGGAATTGGAAATGGCGGCTGCTCCCGGCTAAGTTGCCGAGGGCGGTGCAGGCCTGGCCCGCACAGAAGTGGAGTCCGGCGAGAACGGGCTTGGTGGATTCGCCGCAAAGCGCGAAGGCTTCGTTCAGAGCACTTTCGACCTCGCCGGGATCAGCCTGGTTCCTAGCCAGGGCCCAGGCGAGAAAGGCCAGCGACTCACTCAGGTTGAGGTTGTGACTGTCTTGGCCCAACTTTCCGCGAGGCACTTTTCCAGCACGGTCGGCCGCCACGGCCAGTCGCGCGGCGTCCAGGGCTGCCTCATTCCGTTCACCTCGCCGCAACAGCAGTTCCGCCATCGCGCGATGGCCGCCCCCGCGGTTTGGAGACGCCACAATGCAGTCCCGGAAGCAGGCCGCCGCCTGTGGCTGGAAGGGAAACTCCCGCTATTTGGGGGTTTCGTAGCCTGTCACCGAATTACTGGTATTCCCACTTGCGGGCGAAGCGGCGGGCGATCAGGAACAGGATCAGGCCGGAACCAATCAGCACGGCCAACTGCGGCGCTAGGTGAGAGACAGGCTCGTCGCGCCAAAAGACCTTGGTGTAGCCGTCGATGGCCCAGGCGTTGAAGGTCAGCAGTCCGACCTTCTTCATGGCTTCGGGCATGAGGAAGCGCGGGATCATGCTGCCGCCAATGGCCGACATGGTCAGGATCAACAGCGTGGAGATGGCGGCCTGCTGTGCGCGGGTGCGCGAAACGGTGGCCAGCAACATGCCGAACGACGCCACGGCGAAAGAAGTGGCGGCGGTCATCGCCAGGAAGCCGGGCAGGTGCGTGAACAGCTCCAGGTGGAAGACGGCGGCGCCCCACAGGAACATGAGTGTGAGTTGCAGGAAGGCCAGCAGCGTGCAGTAGGTCATCTTGCCGGCGAGCAGCGTGGTCATGGAGACGCGCGCGCTCAGAATGCGGTCGAGCGCGCCGCACTCGGCTTCAGACAGCAGGCTGCCGGCGGAGGCGCTGGCGGTGAAGAGTAGGAACATGACGCCGATGCCGGCCGCGTAGAACGCGACCATGGGGCTGCGCTTATTCTCGCCCACCACGTCGCGCATATCGACGGCCACCAGGCCGCCGGCGTTGTTGGCGCTGTCGGCGGCGGGGGCACTGCCCGGCTGGTCGCGCTTCTCGATCTGATCGTGGAACTTCGAGAGGTTGGACTCGATATTCTGGCGCTGCTTCGGCGTAAGGCCGCCGCTAAACTGGTCGAAATACTTCATGCCCTCGCCTGCCATGGTGTCGGGCAGAGAGGTCATCACCACCTTTTGGAGCAACCCGGCGACCATCTGCGCGGCGACGGGGTCGGAGCTGTCGTGCAGAATCCGGATCGGCTGGCGGTCCGTTCCCGAACCGAAGGCGATGGGATTGGCGCCAAATCCCTTGGGAATAATCAGCGCGGCTGGAGCCACGCCCTGTTTCACCGCGGCCTCGGCGGTGGCCGCGGTGTACGGGTTCGCGCTGACGGCGAGCGAAGGCTCGCGGCGCAAACCGCGAACCAGGCGCTCGGAAACGGCGGTGCCATCTTCGTCGACCACCAGCACGCTCACGCGCGCGGTGCCGCCGCTGCCGCCCATGCCAGCGAAGACCATGGCGAAGATGCTGAAGAACGCGATGGGCAGAATGAAGGAGAGCAGGAACGCCCCGCGGTCGCGGCGGAGGGAGCGGAACCCGGTACGGACGATGACGGCGATCATTGGCGCAAATCCCTCCCGGTGAGTTGCAGGAACACGGATTCGAGATTGGGGCGGCGCAGGGTGACATCGATTACCTGGAGGCCATCGCGCGCGGCCGCGGCCAGCAGCCCCGCGATATCGGTGGGCCGCTCCACCGCGAAATGTCCTACGCCATCCTTCACCGTGCCACCGCGCGAGGCGGCCCAATCCGCCCCGTTTTGGACGGTGGAGGCGAAACGCATGAGGACGTCGCTGCGGCCGCCAAACGACCGCGCCACCAGCTCCTCCTGGCTGCCCAGGGCAATCACCCGGCCATGATCGACGATGGCGATGCGGTCGCAGAGCCGCTCGGCTTCTTCCATGTAGTGCGTGGTGTAGACGACCGTAGCGCCTTCGGTGCGCAGCCCCTCGACCATCTCGAAGATGCGATTGCGGGCTTGCGGATCGACGCCCGCGGTGGGCTCGTCCAGCAGGACCAGGCGCGGGCGATGGATGAGGCCCGCGGCCATGTTCAGGCGCCGGCGCATGCCGCCGGACAGACTCTTCACCGTGGCATCGGCGCGGTCCGTGAGCGCGCCCCACTCCAGGCACCATTGGACGGCGCCGCGCAGGGCTTTGCCGCGCAGCCCCTGGTATTGGCCGAAGGCCTCCAGGTTCTCGCGGCAGGTGAGCAGCGGGTAGAGCGCCAACTCCTGGGGGGCCCAGCCCAGCTCCGCGCGGGCGGCGGCGGAGTTGGCCGGCTGGCCGAACACCTGTATGCTGCCCGAATCCAGACGGATGCGGCCGGCGATACTGCGTATGAGCGTGGATTTGCCCGCGCCATTGGGGCCGAGCAGGCCCAGGCACGTGCGGTCCTGGACATCGAGCGAAACTCCGGCCACGGCGGTCACTTCCCCGAAACGCTTCACGACCGAGTCGATACGCAAGGGGAGGGGAGATGCAACCATCAGACTGTTATACGCCAAAGAACACACAAAGTTCCATGCAGGCAGATCACGCTATCATCGAATCGGAGGGCTCATGCCGCACGAACTCAATCGCCGGGATTTTCTGAAGGCCGCCGCGATCGCGGGACCGGCGGCGCTTCCCGCGCGGGGCGCCAACGATAAGGTCAATATCGGCTGGATCGGCGTGGGCACCCGCGGTTATGCCAGCCTCGACTGGATGCATTCCGCGGCGCCCAACGATGTCCAGATCACGGCCATCTGCGACACCTATCAGGGCTACATCGCGCGCGCCAAGGCCCGCATGCAGACCATCTGGGGGAGCACGCCCGCCAGCTACCTGGACTACCACGACCTGCTGGCCGATAAGTCGGTGGACGCGGTCTTCATCATGACGCCCGAGCACCTGCACCACGATATGACCATCGCGGCGCTCAAGGCCGGCAAGCACGTTTACATCGAGAAGCCGCTGGCCCACACGATTGAGGAAGGTTTCGATATCGTGCGCGCGTGGCAGGAGTCGGGCAAGATCGTGCAGGTGGGCACGCAGAACCGCAGTTCGTCGCTCTACAAGAAAGCCAAGGAACTCATCCAGAAAGGTTACATTGGCGACGTGCACTACGCGCGCGCGTTCTGGTACCGCAATTCGCTGTCCAACGATCCGGCGTGGCGCTACGCGATTCCGGCCGATACCAACCCGCAAAACACCGACTGGAACCGCTTTCTGGGTTCGGCTCCCAAGCGGCCGTGGGACTCACAGCGCTATTTCCAGTGGCGCCTCTACTGGGATTATTCGGGCGGCATCTCCACCGACCTGCTGGTGCACCAGACCGACATCGTCAATTTCATGCTGGACAAGACCGTGCCCCGCTCTGCGATGGCGTCGGGCGGCATCTACCGCTGGACCGACAAGAACGACGACCGCGAAGTGCCCGACACCCTCAGCGCCATCTACGAGTACGGCGACGACTTCCACATCAACTACTCCTGCTACTTCGGCAACGAGCGCTATGGCTACGGCGAGCAGATCTGCGGCAACGACGGGACCATCGAGGTGATGAACCGCCAGGACCTGTATTTCACGCCCGAGACCTTCAAGGGCAAGCCGCCGGCCAGTGTCAAGGCGCGCCAGCCCATCCACCTGAACGGCAAGAACGATTTCAACGAAGCCGACGGCGCCATCAACCACTTCCGCAATTTCATACAAGCGGTGCTGGGCAACGAGAAGGTGGTTGCGCCTCCGACCGTGGGACAGCAGGCGGCGATTTCCGGGCACATGGCCACACTGTCGTTTACGAATCAGTAGAAGATTGTGTGGGTCGATGGGGGGAATACGTATCGCGTCGTGTAGGGGGG
>JBAWDI010000866.1:0-2253 GCA_049590695.1 Bryobacteraceae bacterium | reverse complement strand
GCTCGCCACCACGCGTGAGCACAAGATGCGGTCGTTTCTCACCATTCTGGGAGTGATTATCGGGACCGGCGCCGTGATCGGCGTGGGTTCCATCATCGCCGGCCTGGATGGCGCCATCACCAACCTGCTGCGCAGCTTCGGTCCCAACACCATCATCGTGCTGAAGGGCAAGGCCATGGGGGACTGGACGCGCGAGGAGCGCCGCCGTAAGCCGCTCACGCTCGAAAACGCGCGCGCCATCGCCGAGCGCTGCCCCTCCGTGGAGCACGTCAGCCCCTACATCTCCCCCATGACCGGTACCGACACCGCGCGCTACAAGGGCAACGACATCTACGGCATCGAGATGGGCGGGACCGAAGAGGGTTACGCCGCCGGCGGCACCACCATGAAGTCCGGCCGTTTCTTCACCGATTTTGTGAGTTCCCACCGCATGCCGGTGGTCACCGTCGGCGAGGACGTGCAAAAGCAGTTGCTGCCCAACGAGGACCCCATCGGCAAATGGATCGAAGTGGACGGCCACTCGCTGCAGATCGTCGGCGTGATGAATCGTCCGGCGGCGTCGCTGCCCGGTCAGGACGATACGCGCGTGCTGATCCCCTACTTCACCATGCGCAAAATGTATCCCAACCTGACGGAACATATGCTGATCGTCATCGCCTACCCCGGCATGTTGGACAAGGCCCAGGACGAAGTGCGCGCGGTGTTGCGTCTGGAGCGCCGCGTGCAGTACCACGACCCGGACAACTTTTCCATGTCGACCGCCGAGCAGATGATCGAGCAGTTCCACGAAGTGACTGCCACGGTGGCGCTGGTGATGGTGATTCTCAGCTCCATCGGCCTGTTGGTGGGCGGCATTGGGGTCATGAACATCATGCTGGTGAGCGTCACCGAGCGCACGAGGGAGATCGGCGTCCGCAAAGCCGTGGGCGCGCGCCGGAGCGACATCATTGTACAGTTCCTGACGGAGGCCGTGGTGCTCACCGCGCTGGGTGGAATCATCGGCCTCATACTCGGCTGGACGATCTCGCGCGCCGCCGGCCTGATTTTCCCCAACCTGCCCACGGCGGTTCCGCTTTGGGCCGCCGTCAGCGGAGTGATGGTGTCGGTGGGAGTAGGTCTTTTCTTCGGCATCTGGCCCGCCGGCCGCGCCGCCCGCCTGGACCCGGTGGAAGCGCTGAGATACGAGTAGGACAGGCGCTTCCGCCTGTCAACCCCGGTTGCTTACCGGCGCGCCAGGTGAGAGCGTCCGCGTACGTCCACCGATTCGGTCACGTTGACCGTCCGAACCGGCAACCAGATCTCGTCCCGCGCGAACGCGGCCGCCTCTTTTAGCCCCGAGATGATGTTACGCGCCACCGGCGAACGCTTCGCCCGCCCAGTTGGTGTGCCTGAGGCTCTCGATGATCTCGCGGATTTCCTTTTTGCCGGCATCCGTCTCCTCCGTTTTCACTCTGTCATACTTGAAATTCTATTTCCATGCCCCCTCCGGAACCGTTTCTGTCGCGCGCCGCACGCTGGCTGACGTTTGGGTCGGCCGTCTCCATCCTGCTCTCGATCGCGATTTCTCAGATTCTGCTAGCCCTCGCGCTGGCCGCCCTGCTGGCTTCCGGCGAGAAATTGCAGTTGCCGCGCATCAAATTGCCGCTCGCGCTATTTATGCTCGGCACAGTGATCGCCCTGGTCTTCTCGGCCGACCCGGCGGCCGGCCTGCCGCAAATCCGCAAGTTCTACGTGTTCCTCGAGCTACTGGTGGTCTTCTCCACTCTGCGCGACCTCAAGGTGGTCCGCTGGCTGTTCCTGAGCTGGGCGGGCGTCGCCAGCCTGACCGCCATCCGCGGGTTCGTCCAGTTCGCCGGCAAGATGCAGGAGGCCCACCAGGCGGGCCGTGGCTCCTACGATTTCTACGTCGGCGAGCGCATCACCGGCTTCACCAGCCATTGGAACACCTACTCCGCCGAGGAAATGTTCGCCCTCATCATGATCGGCGCTTTTCTGTTTTTCGCCGGCGGCACGCGCAAGCGGTCCTGGGTCTGGTTGATGTGCGCCGGGCTGATCGCCATGGCCGTGCTGCTCGGGGATACGCGCGCCGTCTGGATCGGATCGGCGGTGGCGGGTCTTTACCTCGTCTGGTTCTGGCGGCGCTGGATGACGCTGCTGGTTCCAGCCGCGATCCTCGTCGTGTTTCTGGTCTCACCCCCGGTCATCCGCGAGCGCTTCACGTCCGTTGTCCGGCCGCGGCAGGTCGATTCCAAC
>JBAWDI010000865.1:0-6190 GCA_049590695.1 Bryobacteraceae bacterium | reverse complement strand
GCGGACGTCGGGGCCCGGCCGGTACACTTCACCGGGACCCAGCGGGAACCAGGCCGCCATTCCCACGCCGCCAACACCCACGAAGGCCACCAGCGCCGGGGAATACACGGGGCGCGCCGCCATGGCGCCCGGCACCCACACCCAACCGGCGCCCGCGAACGCCCACCGGCCGTAATGGAATGGCGCAAAGCCCCAGGGCGCGTCGTCGATCCACGTCCAGCCCCACGGATCTACCCAGACCCAGTGGCCGTAGCGATAGGGCGCCCATCCCGCCTCTACTCCCGCCGGCGCCCAAACCCAGCCGTACGGCGGAACCTGCCGCCACACGCCGTACTGGTCCAGGTCTTCGTAGCCGATGGTCTCGCGCGAAACGTAGCGCACCGATTGCGACTGGTCTTCGCGCCGGTCGCGCAGTTGGCACCAGGCGTCAAACTGGTCCGGAGGCGGGGCGCCGCCCCTCTCCTGGCTGACGGTATCGACGCCGCCGATGCGCGCGCTTTGGCCGGCGTCAACCGCGAACGCCGCCCCGCCGCCGTTGACCTGGGCTTCCCCGCCCCGCACCGTGACGGTGGTGAGGTTAGTATCGCCATCGACATCGACGCGGTAATCGCCCGGCCGCACCAGAGACACCGCCACATTGGGCGTGTCGATTTCGTAGGCCTCCTGATCGCCCAAGTACCGGATGTGCACCTCGAGCACACCTTCGGTGAGGCTGAGCTGCGCCATCTGGT
Organism: Bryobacteraceae bacterium; assembly: GCA_049590695.1. Classification (GTDB taxonomy): domain Bacteria; phylum Acidobacteriota; class Terriglobia; order Bryobacterales; family Bryobacteraceae; genus Fen-178. The sequence goes on along the minus strand of JBAWDI010000865.1, from coordinate 5,459 downwards.
CGTCGAGGTTGAGGATGGCCAGCGCGGTTTGCGAACCCATGCGAATGGCAGTGGACCCGATGTCCATTTCCACCTGCGCGCCGGCATCGGCCCAGAGATGGTCGCCGGTGGTTAGCGGATAGTTCAGCGAGGCCGCCGTCCATTCCTCCACCGTCCCCGGCCGGAATGAGACCGTCCCGCTTTGGTAGCTCAGCCGCGCCACGCGCGACGGGGGATCGTCCGCCAGCATCGGAACCGCCAACAGAGCCGCTAACAAACCGATCTTCCGTATCATCTGGTTCCTCCAACCAATTCAACACGTGGGATTCCTAAATGCGTCGCCAGGTTTCATTAAGTTCCCGCAAGAAATGGGAAGGGTCCCGCGACTCCGATAGAATGCTATATAGACGCTATGAAGGAACACCGGACATCCCGCACCGGAAAGCGCATATCCAGCCCGGTTGGGAAGGCGCTGGAGCGACAGCTTTCGCGGCCCGAGCCTGGAGAAACCGCATACGACCTCGCATTGAAGGCCGGGCTGATTGGCCGGTCAAGGGGGGAAGCCGGGATCTGAGCACGAACCCGCGACACTTTGACGGGTTTGGTGAATCTTGACGGAGCGGGTGCTGCGCGAACCGGGAGTCCATCGACGCCGTGTTTACGCTGGACCGCCGCGATTTCGAAGTATTTCGGCTCAAAGGCGGAAAGCCGCTTCGGCTGATTCCGTAAACGGCCCGCCCGTCATCGGGCTCCACGTCACCCCCTCGACAGATACACGAAGCGCGCGATGAACAGGGCCGTCAGCGCGTAGACGAACCAGTTCACTTCGCGGAACTTGCCGCGCGCGATCTTCATGAGCGTGTACGCCGTGAAACCGAATGCCAGGCCGTTGGCAATGCTGAAGGTCAGCGGGATGGCCATCATGGTGAGGAACGCGGGCACGGCCACTTCGGGATTCTGCCATTCGATCTCCGCCACCACCCCCACCATGAGGCTGCCGACGATGATCAGCGCCGGCGCGGTGGCGGCGGCGGGAATGGCGCCCACCACCGGGGCCACAAACAGCGCCCCTACAAACAGCAGGCCGGTGACGATGGCGGTCACCCCGCTGCGTCCGCCGGCGGCCACTCCCGCGGCGCTCTCGATGTAACTCACCACGGTGGAAGTGCCGCTGAGCGAGCCGACAATGGTGGCGGTGGCGTCGGAAAGCAGGATGCGGTTGACGCGCGGGATCTGGTGCGTCTTGTCGAAGAGATTCGCCCGCTTGCCCACCGCTACCAGCGTTCCGATGTTGTCGAACAGGTCGATGAACAGGAATACAAAAACGATCTCCAGGAAGCCGATGCGCAGGGTGGCCGGCAGGTCGAGTTTGAAAGCGGTGGCCGAGAGGTCGCTCAAGCGGTAGGAGTGCGGCGCCCATTTCGCCACGCCGGTGACGAGGCCGATGGCGGTGGTGGCGAGGATGCCGATCAGCATCGCCGCGCGCACGCGCCACGCCAGCAGCACGGCGATCAGCAGCAGCCCGAAGATAGCCAGCGCGGTGCTCTTGTCGCTCAGGTTGCCGAGCGTCACGGCGGTGGCGGCGTTGGGCACGATGATCCCCGAGTTGCGGAAACCGAGCAGGGCGATGAACAGGCCCACGCCCGCCGCCACCGCCGCGTACAGCTCGTAGGGAATGGTGGAGATGATGAGCTGCCGCACGCCCAGCACGGTCAGCAGCAGAAAGGCCACGCCGGAAATGAACACGGCCCCCAGCGCCGCCTGCCACGGGACGCCCATGCCCTTCACCACGGTGTAAGTGAAGTAGGCGTTCAGCCCCATGCCGGGCGCCAACGCGATGGGGTACTTGGCGAAGCCCCCCATGAGGCAGCTTCCGACAGCGGCCGAGATGCACGTAGCCGCCGTCACGGCCGCCAGCGGCATGCCGGTCTCGTGCAGGATCGCGGGGTTGACGAAGACGATGTAGGCCATCGTCATGAAGGTGGTGAACCCGGCCAGAATCTCGGTCTTCCAGGTGGCGCCGAGTTTCTCGAACTCGAAGTAGCGCTCCAGACGATGGCGCAAGGGCATGGTCTTACATTGTAGCCGCGGAGCAGGCGCTCCGTGGGCCCGGTCGGCGATAGGATAGAAAGAGCAATGAGCGGTCCCGGAAATAAATCCCCCGTGATGAGCAGCCGGCTGGCATTGGCGGCGGGTTTCGGCGGACTGCTTCTTCTGGTGGCGTTCGCGGGATTCGACGGACTTCAGGCTTTACAGCAGATTCAGGCGTCGAACAACAACATTCGCGAAGATTTTCTGCTGCGCACGCGGGTGCTGGAGCGGATCCGCGCGGATGTGTATGTCTCGGGGACTTACGTAAGGGACTATCTGCTCGAACCGGAGAGCGGCAAAGCGGAAGGCCACCGGTACAGCCTCCGCGAGACCCGCAGCGACATGGACGCGGCGCTGCGGCAATACCGGGCGCTCTTAAATGCCGAGGAAGCCCAACCGTTTCAGGTGCTCACGCAGGAATTGGCCGCATATTGGACCGTGCTGGAGCCGGTGTTTCAATGGACCACCGGTCAGCGGCAACGCGGCGGTTATGCTTTTCTGCACGACGAAGTTTTCCCGCGCCGCATGGCCATGCTGGGGATCGCGGACCAGATCGGCGCCATCAACGAGTCCCAGTTAAATAGCGGCAAGGCGAAGGTGGAGGAACTCTTTTCCCGGTTCCGGCGCCGCCTGACAACAGCCATCGGATTGACCATTATCCTGGGCTTGCTTCTGGCCGGTTTCAGCATGCGCAGCATTCTGGGTCTGGAGGCCAAGACGGCGGAACACTATAAGGAGATCTCGCATGCCAGAGCGGAGTTGAAACAGTTGTCGGCGCGCCTGGTGGAAGCCCAGGAAGACGAGCGCAGGTCGATTTCCCGCGAACTACACGACGAAGTGGGCCAGGCGCTGACCGGAGTGCTGGTAGAGATGGCCAACCTTTCCACGCTGATTCGCGCCCAGGACCCGGACCGGGCGGCGGCCAAGGCGGACGGGATCAAGAAACTGGTGGAGAACTCGATCGGCGTGGTTCGCAGCATGGCGTTATTGTTGCGGCCGTCGATGCTGGACGATCTCGGCCTGGTGCCCGCGCTGCAATGGCAGGCGCGTGAAGTCTCCAAGCGCAACCGCGTGCGGGTGAAGGTGGAGGCCGAGCAGGTATCCGAAGAACTTCCCGAAGGGCACAAGACCTGCGTGTACCGGATCGTCCAGGAAGCTCTGCACAACTGCGTACAACATTCGGGGGCCGCGAACGCGACAGTCACGGTTCGCCAGGAGCCAGGCCGCCTGCTGCTCGCCGTCGAGGATGACGGGAAGGGATTCGACACCCAACACGAGCGCGGAATGGGGCTGCTGGGCATCGAGGAAAGAGTCAGCCACCTGGGCGGCAGCTTCGCGGTGGATTCCGAGCCCGGACAGGGCGCGGTGCTGCGCGTCATGCTCCCCTTGCCGCGGGAGGCCGCATGAAACCGATTCGAATTCTGCTGGCCGACGACCATACGGTTGTGCGCAAGGGCTTGCGGCTGTTGTTGGAAAACCATGCGGGTTTCCAGGTGGTCGCGGACGCCGCCAACGGGCGCGAGGCCGTGGCGCTGGCCGAAGAATTTGCACCCGACGTCGTAGTCATGGATGTGGCCATGCCCATTCTGAACGGCATCGAGGCCGCCAGGCAGATCTCCGCCAAGCTGCCGCGGACCGCCATCGTGTTTCTCAGCATGCATTCCGACGAGGGCTACGTGCTGAAGGCGCTGAAGGCCGGCGCACGGGCCTACCTGCTGAAAGACTCCGCCGAGACCGACCTGATCGGCGCGGTCGAGGCCGTCAGCGAAGGCAAGGCATTCTTCAGCCCCGCGATCAGTAAGATGCTGGTCGAGGATTATGTGCGGCAGATGAAGGAGCGCGCGGTCGAAGACAGTTACGATCTGCTGACCACGCGCGAACGCGAGGTCTTGCAATTGCTGGCGGAAGGAAAGAGCAACAAGGATGTGGCCAACCTTCTCAATTTGAGCCTGTACACGGTGGAGACTCACCGCAGCAACATCCTGCAAAAGCTGAACCTGCACAGCGGGGCGGAATTGACTCTGTACGCCATACGTAAAGGTGTAATCAGCTAAGTGGCGCAGAGTCTCACTCTGCCGCGTCCCGACTCCTCGGGACGCTCTTTGGTGCCCGTCCAGCAAGCGTCCCGATGAGTCGGGACGCGGCAGGCACGAGTGCCTGCGCGACGGTGGTCCCTTAGCGCAGAGACCCGACCTGGTAGTCCACCACCACGCGCTGGGACTGGTAGTCGTACTTGGCGCTGGCGCTGGCGATCTGCGCGGAAGTGAGGTTGAGCTGGGCTTGGCTCAGTTCGACGATAGAACCCAGCCCGAGCTTGTACCGGCTGTCCGCCAGATCGAGTGCGAGTTGCGCCTGTTTGAGCAATTGGTCCGTGAGCGCCACACGGTCGTACGCGGCAATGGCGTTTAGATACGCCACGCGCACGTCTCGCATAACGTCGTTCTGCAAGCTGCCGATGTTCTCGGTGGCGGCCCGGGCCTTCAATTCGGCTTCGGCCTGGCGCGCCTTGAACAAGCCTCCATTGAAGATCGGGATGGTTACGTTCATCCCGATGGCTCCGTAGCGGCCGGGGATGGCGGTGTAACCGGCGGGCACGAAACCGGCCGTGCCGATGACGCCCAGGCTGGGATAGTAGAGCGCGTGCTCGGCTTTGGTGAAGCGCTCCGCGGCGCTCTGCTCGAGGCGCAGATCTTTCAACTCGGGACGGTCTCTAATGGCGTCGCGGATCAGGTCGTCGATCCGATCGGGCAGCGGAGGCGGCATGGGCTCTTCCGCCAGGATGAACGCCGTCTCGCCGGGCAGGCCCATGGCCGTGGCCAGGTCCGCCGCGGCGGCTTTCACGTCGTTCTGGGCTTGCACCTGGAGCAGCCTGGCCTCGGCCAGGTTGACGTTGGCGAAGCTCACATCCAGGGTGGATTTGAGGTTGCTCTGGGCCAGCGCGGCCACCTGGTCCGCCACCAACTGCCGCGCCGCCACGGTCTGGTCGGCCACCTTCATGACGGCCTGCGTCCGGAGCAGGGAGAAATACGCGCTGCCGGTGGCCAGCAGGATCTGCGCCCGCGTGGTTTCGGTGACCTGGTCCTCGGCCTCCGCTTGCAGTTTGGCCATGCCGACCAGGTTGCTGGTCCGGCCGAAATCGGTAATCATCTGGCCGATGGATAACCCGGAGCCGACGTGATCGTAGACCACCGGATTGTTCAGGCCGCCGGCCCCCAGGCGGCTGCCGTTGTCCGCGCCCACGCCGGTGAAGCTGCCAAACATGGTGGGCGCAAAACTGGACCGGTACTGCGGCGGAACCTGGTAAGCGGCGGCGGCGTTGAGCTTGGCCGCGGTGAATTGCGGATTGTTCTGGATGGCCAGGCGCTGGGCTTCGGCCAGCGTCAGATGCA
>JBAWDI010000864.1:0-2084 GCA_049590695.1 Bryobacteraceae bacterium | reverse complement strand
CGATAGACGCGCCGGCGGGATGCGTCAAGTTGCGGTCGCGCGCACTTCATTTCCACCCGTACGGGATCGCTACCGGCGATTCCGTCCGCATAGAGCTCAACTCGCACCGCGTTCGGATCGAGATCGTTCAGAAAGATCTCGACTTCAATCACGTTGTGGTCCGCGTTGGTTTCGACCCGCAAGTCGCCGAAGCGCAGCGAGCCCCACTTTCCCTCCACCTCGTGCCGCCAATCGACCACCAGCCTGCCCACTGCGCCTTTACTCGCCGCGCGCTCGCGGTAGGCGGCTGCAGCCGGGAGGTAATGTTGCTCCAAGTATTCGCGCACCGCGCGGCTTGCGGCAAAGGCCGGTGTCAACCGCGCCATGCTTTCCCGCATCCGTGCTACCCAGGCGGCAGGAATACCATTCTCGCCGCGAGTATAGAACTCTGGAATTACCTGCCGTTCCAACAGGTCGTAAAGGGCTTCGGCTTCAGCAGCGTCCCAGGCTGGGTCCTCGCCGTGTTCCTGGCCATCTCCCAATGCCCACCCGACTTCAGGCGTGTAAGCTTCCGCCCACCAGCCATCCAGCTCGGATAGATTGATGCCTCCGTTGACCAGCACTTTCATGCCGCTGGTTCCGCAAGCCTCCCAGGGACGCCGTGGGGTGTTGATCCAGACATCCACACCCTGCACCAAGTGCTCGGTCAGAAGCATGTCATAGTCACTGAGAAAGACCGCATGGGGGCGCGTCTCCGGCCGCCGGATGAAATGCATCCATTCCCGAATCAGGGCCTGTCCAGCCTGGTCTGCCGGATGCGCCTTACCGGCGATGATGAGCTGCACCGGGCGCTGCTTATTGGTCAACAAGCGAAGCAGGCGCTGTGGGTCGTGCAGGAGCAAGTTTGGTCGCTTGTAGGTCGCGAAGCGGCGAGCAAAGCCCAGCGTCAGGGTATTGGGATCGAAGAGATGCTTCGCGGCTTCGACGTCCTCGGACGACGCGCCTGCTGCGGCCAGGTCCCGGGACAACCGTTCGCGAGCGTACTCGACAAGAGACTTACTGGCCGCGGTGCGAAACTGCCAGAGCTTGGTGTCGGAGACCCGGCAAATGTCCTGTTCCAAGGTCTCCGTCGTCCCTAGCCAGCGATCCTTTCCACAGGTCTCGGTCCAAAGATCGTCGGCCGGGGCAGAGTCCCAGGTGGGCGTGTGGACTCCATTAGTCACATGTCCGATCGGGACTTCGTCCTCCGGCCAGCGCGGGAACAGAGGCAGAAAAAGGTGCCGGCTTACCTTTCCGTGCAGGCGGCTTACACCATTCACCGACCCGCTCCCGCGGATTGACAGATAGGCCATATTGAAAGGCTCCGACGAGTCATCCGCGTTCTGGCGGCCCAGAGCCAGCAAGTCATGGAGCGAAATGCCGAGCTTTCGCTCGGCGTATCCGCCGAGGTATTGCTCGATGAGGGCCGGAGCGAAACGGTCAAAGCCCGCGGCCACCGCCGTGTGTGTGGTGAAGAGATTGCCAACCCGAGTCGCGGCCAGGGCCACTTCGAAGGGCTGCCCTGCCTGTTCCATGAAATCGCGGGCGCGTTCCAGGACGGCGAAGGCCGCGTGCCCTTCATTCAGGTGGCAGACCTCCGGTTTGATGCCGAGAGCGCGGAGCAGCCGCCATCCGCCGATCCCGAGGAGCAGTTCCTGCTCGAGGCGCAAATCCTGCCCGCCCCCGTACAGCTCGCTAGTAATCCCCCGGTCGACGGGGAGGTTCGCCGCGTCATTGCTGTCCAAAAGGTAAAGTTTCATCCTTCCCACCTGGACCTGCCAGGCGCGCAGCCAGACCGAGTATCCCGGCAAAGCAATCTCCAGCCGTAACCACTCCCCGTTGGGTTGTCGCAACGGTGTGATCGGCAGCTGTCCTGGATCGTTATAGGGATAGAGGGCCTGTTGCGCTCCGTCCTTGTCGATCTCCTGGCGAAAATAGCCCTGCTGGTAGAGCAGGCCCACTCCGACCACCGGCACACCCATGTCGCTGGCGGCTTTAAGCTGATCGCCGGCCACATTACCGAGCCCGCCCGAGTAGATGGGCAAGGCTTCGCTCACCATGAATTC
>JBAWDI010000863.1:0-4950 GCA_049590695.1 Bryobacteraceae bacterium | reverse complement strand
AAGGGGAGCAGCGGAAGGTGGACGCGGCGGAGCCGCGCCCCCGGCCGAAGGCAGAGCGGGAGGCGGCGGTGGCGGCAGAGGTGGCGCGTTTATCGGCGGCTTCAACCCCGGCTTTGCCAGCCGGCCGCGTGGAACCACGCCCAATGTGCACGCCGCGGCCTGCGACTTCATCCTGTGGGACATCCTGGGCAAGGCCGTCAACCGTCCCATCTACAAAATCCTGGGCGGGACCAAGGACAAAGTGCTGGCCTATGCCAGCTCGCAGCATCTGGCCACGGTCGAGGACTTCGGCCCGGACGCCCTCAAGGCCAAGGCCGCGGGATTCAAGGCCTATAAGATCCACCCTGGTAACGGCCAGCACAAGACCGGCTCGCAGATCCCCGCTTACCTGGGCCACATCGACGAGATCAAAGAGGTCCGCAAGGCCGTCGGGGACGACTACACCCTCCTCTACGACGCCGTGCAGCGCTACAACTACTACGAGGCGTTGAAGGTCGGCCGCGCGCTCGACGAGTACGGGTATGTGTCCTTCGAAGACCCCATGCCCACATTCGACATCGATGGATTGGTCGAGCTGCGCCAGCACCTGGACGTGCCCACCGAGGTGGGGGAGTTCATTGTGAGCATTTACGACTACGGCGAGTACATTCGCCGCGGCGCCATGGGCATCGCACGCCTGATCACCGACAACCTGGGCGGCATCACCGGCTCGTTCCGCGTGGGTCAGTTGGCCGACACCTTCGGAATGCCGTGCACCCCGCACAACTGGGGCGCCTTCTTTGATCTGGCGGCGGCTTTCCAGGTGGAACTCGCGCTGCCCAACTGTTACTGGTTCGAAATGCCATGGCCGTGGGAGTACCCGGATCGCCCGTACGTGAAGTACAAGTTCCGGACCGACCCCGACGGGTACGTTCCGGCCCCCACCGATCCAGGCATGGGGTATCCGCTCGACCGCGCCGCTCTCGACAAGATCACCACCCGGATTGACCGCTGAGGCAGCCGGTTCACGCAGCGGTTCCAACTGGGCCATATAGTACTTCTGCTCCATAACCAAAGAGATCGGGACTTTGGCGAGACGTTCCGCTCGATGACTCACTCATACTAATGGAGGTGGAACTGTCATGCGGATGATGATTCGGTACCAAAACGGGCTCAGGGCTGAAGCGGTCTTGCTGGCTGCCAATAGTGAACGGATGCGGGTGGCTATCGGCTCCCACAGCGACACCATCGAGTTGCATAGGGTGGATGCGGGCTGGCGCACTCAGAGAGGGGCTGCCATCGAGATCGAGGGGCTCATAGCGATTCCCGGAACCGATCTGCCGGCCTTCTGCGCCGCGGCGTAGCGGAATTAAGCCGCCAAAGCTAGTATCCTGGTCGAATGGCGGATCTGTTATCCCATGTTGCTCTGCAAGCAAACCGGTACCTGCGGGGGCTCGATGGACGCCCGGTGGCGCCCTCTCAGCAGGCGTTGGACTGCTTGACAGTCTTGGACGAGCCCCTTGCCGAAGGTCCCGCCGATCCCCAAGCCGTGTTCGATCTCCTGGACCGTATTGGGTCCCCAGCCACCGTCGCCAGCGCGGGCGGCCGTTTCTTTGGATTCGTGCATGGCGGTTGTCTGCCCGCCGCGCTGGCCGCCAACTGGCTGGCCGGGGCCTGGGACCAGAACGCGGTTCTCTTTCCGACCAGCCCCATCGCCTCCCGCCTCGAAGAAGTCGCGCAACGCTGGCTGGTGGAACTGCTCAACCTGCCGGAGGCCTGTGGCGCCGCGTTCGTAAGCGGCGACACCATGGCCAACTTTACGTGTCTGGCGGCGGCCCGCACGGCGATGCTGGATCGGCTGGGGTGGGATGTGGAATCCGACGGCCTCTTCGGCGCGCCGCCCTTGACCGTCGTCATTAGCCAGGAAACCCATCCATCCGTCACCAAGGTGCTCGGCCTCCTGGGCTTAGGCCGCCGCCGCGTCCTCCGGGTCCCCGTCGATAACCAGGGCCGGATGCGCGCCCAGGCCCTGCCCGCCCTGGGTGAGGCCGCCATTGTATGTGTGCAGGCCGGCAATGTGAACACGGGATCGGTCGACCCGGTCGGCGAGATTTGCGAACGGGCGCACGCCTCCGGGGCCTGGGTGCACGTGGACGGCGCGTTCGGGTTGTGGGCCAAGGCGAGCCCCAGCCTGGCGCCGCTGGTGGCCGGTGTCGAACAGGCCGATTCCTGGGCGACCGACGCGCATAAGTGGCTGAACGTGCCTTATGACAGCGGCCTGGCCTTCGTGCGGCAAAGCGAGTTTCTGGGCCGGGCCATGACGCTCACGGCGGCCTACATCCCCAAGGGGGCGCGGCGCGATCCGGGACAATTCACGCCCGAACTTTCCAGGCGCGCTCGCGGAGTGGAGATTTGGGCGGCCCTGCGTTCGCTGGGAAAGAGCGGCCTGGCCGCCATGATCGAGGGCACCTGCGCCCACGCCCGCCGTTTTGCCGCCGGCCTGCGGTCGGCGGGTTGTGAGATCCTCAATGACGTCGTCCTCAATCAAGTGCTGGTCTCATTCGGCGATGCCGAAACTACGCTGCGCGTAATCGATCGCATCCAGCAGGAAGGCACCTGCTGGTGCGGCCCCACCACCTGGCAGGGGCGCGCCGCCATGCGTATCAGCGTGGCCTCCTGGGCGACCACCGCCGAGGACGTCGACCGCAGCCTCGAAGCCATGATTCGAGCCTGGCGGGAGGTGTGAGGTGAGAAACGCGCCCTACCCTTCCTGGCTCAGCTCCACTCCCTTCGTGCTCACGTAATACTTGGCCAGCATGTTGGGGTTCTCCCAGGCCGGAGAGGTTTCCGGGCGCTTCATGTACTCGAAGAACTGCTTCGTCACCTGGGCGAAGTGCGCCTCGTGGCCCACGCGGTATTGGTCGGGGATGGTCACCCGCATTCTCTCTCCCTGGTCCTCCACTGCGATGCCCGGGTATTGGCTCGCCAGCGCGCCGATTTTCCTCTCCAGCGCCTGACTGGCCCCCGCGCCGCCCGGAAACACGTACAACTCCGGCCGGTAGTTCTCCTCTTTCCCCTGCCTGACTTCGATCCGCGATTTCGACCCCTGATACACCGCCAGGTGCGTATCGCCGGTCCCCGCCGGCGCTTCCCACCGCCACAGAACGTCGAGCTTGATGTGGATGCCGCGCAACGCGTACGAAACGCGCGTATTGCAGAAATAATCCAGCCCCTCGCCCGGCCCGCCGGTCACTTGCCGGAACTGCGCAGCCGTAATCGTGGTGGGCCAGCGGCTGGCCGCCAGCATCTGGATATCGGTGCGATAGTCGATGGCGCGTTCGGGGTAGAGCGTCCACTGCGCCAGGTCCACCAGGTGCGTGCCCACGTCGGCCAGCGCCTCGCCTTCTTCGCGGATATCGAAAAACCAGGCCGGCCGCAGCCCAGGCACGCCCGCCACCAGCTTCAGCAGATGATGCACGCTTTCCATGTACACCGCCGGTTCCCGCTCGGTGCCCGGCAGGATCTCTCCGAAGGTCTCCCGATCGTTGACCAGCTCGCGCTGCAAGATGCTGGTGATTTCGTAGCGCTCGGTCATGATGTCGTAGGCCACCAGGCCGCGGCGGCTGGCAGTGGCCAGCGCCTCCTCGAGCGCCGCCAGATCCGCCGCGCGGATGATCCACGGCTTGTCGGCCAGCACGTGGAACCCCGCCTCCAGCGACGCGCGGATCAGGTCGATTTTGCCGCGATTGCGCCCCGAGAGCACCACGATATTGCCGGGCCGCTCCTCGATCATTCGTTCCAGAAAGTCCGGCGCGGCATGGATGTCTAGTTCCCAGGAGGTCGGGTTTTCTTTGCGCAGATTGAACCGGGCGACGCGGTTCAAATGTTCCATCAGGTCCGGCCCCAGCGGCGCATAGACGGCGACGCGCTTCGAGACCCCGGCGTACATCTCTTTCTGGATCAAGGCGGCGTGAAAATGGCCGGGATCGAGCGTGATCAATCGGAATTCATTCATGCAAGGTCAGCTTACTATCGATTCGGCTTCCGCCACAACCCCGGCCCCTGGCCCCTGACCCCCGGCCCCTTGTTAAGATAGAACTTAAGCACTCATCAGGAGCTACGTTGGCAGATTCCGAACTACCACCACAAAGCCCGCCGCCACCATCACCCGGCGGACCCCCTCCACCGCCCGCGGCGAGCGGAGACAGCGCCAAAAACCTCATCCCCATCAACATCGAAGACGAGATGCGCCGCTCGTATCTCGATTACGCCATGAGCGTCATCGTGGGCCGCGCGCTCCCCGACGTCCGCGACGGCCTCAAGCCCGTGAATCGGCGCATCCTCTTCGGCATGCACGAAATGGGCCTGTCCCCCAACAAGCCCACGCGCAAGTGCGCCAAGATCACCGGTGAAGTCATGGGCAAGTACCATCCCCATGGCGACTCGTCCATCTACGATGCGTTGGTGCGCATGGCCCAGCCGTTCTCCATGCGCTACACGCTGGTGGAAGGGCAGGGGAACTTCGGCTCGGTGGATGGCGATCCGCCCGCCGCCATGCGGTACACCGAGGCGCGCCTTTCGCGCATTGCCACCGCGTTGCTCGAGGACATCGACAAGGACACGGTCGATTTCCGTCCCAATTACGACGAAAGCGAGCAGGAGCCCGAGGTCCTTCCCACGCGCGTGCCCAACCTGTTGGTGAACGGGTCGGCGGGCATCGCCGTCGGCATGGCCACCAACATACCGCCCCACAATCTCACCGAAATCATCGACGCCTCCATCTACCTGATCCAGCACCCCAGCGCGCCGCTCGCCAAAATTCTCGAGATCGTCCAGGGTCCCGATTTTCCCACCGGCGGCTTCATCCTCGGCCGGCAAGGGATACTCGAGGCCTACACCAGGGGCCGCGGGCAGATCAAGCTCCGGGCCAAGGCCGCCATCGAGCGCACCGGCAAAGACCACGAGCAGATT
>JBAWDI010000862.1:0-5659 GCA_049590695.1 Bryobacteraceae bacterium | reverse complement strand
TTGACGCAGTCTTCCGCCATGTGGCGATAGGTGGTCCACTTCCCGCCGCAGACGGTCACCATGCCACAGTTCTCGATGCGGATGGTGTGATCGCGCGAAAGGGCCGCGGTATTGCCGGAATCGCCCGCGCGCACCAAAGGGCGAATTCCCGCGAAGACACTGAGAACATCGCCGCGCACCGGCTTCTTTGCGAGATACAGGGACGCCGTGCCAAGGATGAATTCAATCTCCTGGTCCAAGGCAACGGGTTCGAGCGTGGCCTCTGGAATGGGAGTGTCGGTGGTGCCGACCAGCGTATGGCCGTGCCAGGGGATGGCGAACATCACTCGCCCGTCGCTGGTATGCGGCACCATGATGGCGCTGTCGCCAGGCAGGAACGAGGCGTCGAACACCAGGTGGATTCCCTGGCTGGGAGCGATCATCGGCTGAACCGAGGGATCGGCCTTGCGGCGCAAGTCGTCGCAGAAAGGGCCGGTAGCATTGACGACCACTTTCGCCTGGGCGTGAAATTCCTCGCCGGTTTCCATATCGCGGACTACCACGCCGTCGACGAAGCCCTCGGCATCCCTGGTCACTTCGGCGGCCCTCGCGTAGTTCAGCAGGACCGCGCCCTGCTCGTAAGCGGTCGTCACCAGGTTGATGAGCAAGCGGGAGTCGTCGAACTGGCCATCGAAGTAGATGACGCCGCCGCGAAGTCCTTCGGTATTGAGCGTGGGGAGGCGCTCCAGCGTCTCTTCTTTGGAGAGGATGCGCGACTCCCCGAAGCCGTACTTGCCGGCGAGCAGGTTGTAGAGCTTGAGACCAATGCCGTAGAACGGAGCTTCCCACCAGTCGTAGTTGGGCACCACGAAGCCCAGGTTGCGGACCAGGCGCGGCGCGTTCTGAAGTAGCAGGCCGCGCTCCTTCAGGGCTTCCATGACCAACGATACGTTGCCTTGTTCGAGGTAACGCACGCCGCCATGCACCAGCTTGGTGCTGCGGCTGGAGGTGCCCTTGCCGAAATCGCTCTGCTCCAGCAGGAGCACGTCGTAACCGCGAGTGGCGCCATCGATGGCCACACCGACGCCGGTGGCGCCTCCGCCCACGACGATCATGTCCCACGGCTCCGCGCGCGCACGGAAGCGCCCGTACATCCCGGCCCGGTTCATGAATTCAGAGTACCAGGCGGATTGTCAGAAAATCAGCTTCAGCGCGAATTGGATCTGCCGCGACGGATACGTGCTTCGAATGGTCCCAAAAGCCGCACTGGTGGTTTGTGTGTTCGGTATGCCGAAATTCGTGTGATTGAGGAAGTTAAAGAACTCCGACCGGAATTGCAGTTGGGCGCATTCGCAAACCTGGAAGGTCTTGTCGGCGGAAAAATCCCACTGGTCGAAGTTGGGAGCGCGGAACGAATTCCGGCCGACATTCCCGTACGGCGCGCTGGCGGGCGGGGTGGTGAATGTGTACCCGGCGAAGTAGGTGTTCAGCATGGCGGAGCGGCTCTGGCTGACGGCGCTGCCGGTGACGTTGGGGCGCAGGAACGGCTGGCCGCGATAATCGTTGGACAGGGAGCTGACAATGTTGGCGCCGGTGGCGCCGTAAACCACGTCGAGCGGCTGGCCCGTGTGAGCGGTGTTGATGCTGTTGATCTCCCATCCACCCACAAACCCATCGACTATGGCATTCATGTTCGAACCGAATTTCCGGCCCTTGCCGAAGGGAAGCTGGTAGACCACGGTGGTGACGCTATTCAACTTCACGTCAAATTCGGAGGGTCCTTTTTCGGCGGCCAAGTTGCGAATGTTTTGGGGATTGGCCTGGAAGTAGCCCGCGAAATACTCGAGCGCCTGCTCGGAATCGCCCATGCCTTTCCCCCAGGTGAACGAGTTCAGGACGTACAAGCCCTTCGAGAAACGGTGTTCCACCCGGGCTGAGAGACCATCGTAGTGGTTGTTGCCCCCCGGATAGAGCCACGTGATCGGCCCGAAAGTCGGTATCGGCACGCGCGCCGCGACTCCCAGGCTCTGGCCCGGCTGGTTGGGAGCCGCCTGATTGTAATCGGCAATGATCGGGAGCCGCGTACTGTGGTTTCCGTTGTAGGACAGCTCGAATACCGTGTTCTTGGGGAGTTGCCGCTGCACCGAGAATAACCAGTTCTGTATGCGCGGCCATTTGCTGTCCGGCGGGGTGTAGACGACGTTGGAAAGGGCCGGATTGAAGGCCGCGGGGCTGGCGATGTTGGTGCTAAAGCTGTTCTGGGTGGTGAGGAAGTTGGCCGGCACTGGGCCGCCCGGGGGAATGGTCTGAGTGAAGACACCGAACAGGGCCTGAGGAGCATTGATTCCCTCCTGGGCGCTTCCGGGCCGATTGAAGAACGTGTAGCTGACACCATACCCTGCGCGGACCACCGTCTTGGAGTCGATGCTGTATGCCAGGCCAAGCCGCGGCCCGAAGTCTCCATAGTCGGGGTGGGTCAGGCTGCGGTTAAACAGGCTTCCGCTGGTGGCCTTGATCATGGTGTTGGTGGTGGGATCGAAGTTCGAGTAATTGTTATCGCGCTCATAGAGCGGGGAGGCGAACTCCCACCGCAGGCCGGCGTTCAGCGTCAGCTTGGCGCTCACGCGAAAGTCGTCCTGAAGATACATGGAGTGCACGAATTGGCGCAGATTGATGACTGTATAGCTCCCCAGGTTGACCTGGGCGGGAGTGCCGAACATGAAATCCGCGAGGCTGTAGCTGGTATTGTCGGTCGGGACGGTGCAGCCGGCAGGCTGGCCCAGTTGGGCGCAGGTGGGCTTGCTGAAGTTCCCGTTGTAAGTGTCCTGACCATACAGCGGATTGGTGTCCAGGATCTCGGTGCGGATGGGCAGGAACTGGTAACCCACTTTGAGAGAATGCCGGCCCACTGTCTTGGAATAATTGAGTTCCGGATCCCAGGCAACCGGATTCTGGAACTGCGGATTGCTGGTCTGGCGGCCGAAGGCAGTAAGTCCAGTGATGGTCTGCGTGTCGATTCCGCCAGTCAGACTCGGTGAAGTTGGCAGCCCTTGAAAGCCGCCGAACATAGAAGCCATGCTGGGGCCGCCCAGATACGGCGGCACTTTGCCGCCCAGCATATGGGACCAACCCAGGCGTGCCTGGAACAGAGAGGTGGGCGTGATGGTCCAGGTGTAGCCTGCCGCAGCGCTCTGATCGACCACGTGAATGTACCCGTTGCCGTCGCCGCCGGAGGGCCCGGTGAGGTCGGGTGCGTAATACTGCAAGTCCTTGCGCTGGCTGAAACGCAGGAACGCGGTCATGCGATCGTTGATCTGGGCGTCCAGCTTGGCGTCGAATTTGTCGCCGTAGTCTTTGATGAGCAGCAGCGCCTCGTCGTTGTTGGAGCGTCCGGGGCCGTTGGTCGGCGGCAGTCCGGCTAAAACCGCGGCGGCGAACGGATTCAACTGCGCGACGGGGATCTGCGTGTTGGCGGGATACACCACGCCGGTCAACGGGTTGACGACGGTTACGGGGAGTATCCCCTGGCGATCCGTCATGCTGGGGATGGAGTCGAAATTGAGGTAGCGCTGCAATTGGCGGTAGCCTTCGTAGTCCACGAAGAAGAACAGCTTGTTTTTGATGATCGGCCCGCCGACGGTTGCTCCGAACTGGTTCCGTTGCAGCGTGGGCTTGACGAAGACGGCCGGACTGAATAAGAAACCGGTGGCGTTCAGTGTGGTGTTGCGCAGAAACTCGTAGGCCGTGCCGTGAAATGCGTTGGTTCCGGATTTCATGACCGCGTTCACCACGGCGCCGCCCACGCGCCCGTATTCGGCGCTGTAATTGCTGGTGATCACCTTGAATTCGGCGATGGCATCCGGCGACAACTGCACCAACTGCGAGGAATAACCCTGGTTGCTGGTTCCAAAGGAATTGTTATCCAAACCGTCCAGCAGAAAACTGTTATACGTGCTGCGCATGCCGTTGACGTTGAAGGCGCCCTCGCGCGGCGTGCCGGTGGCCGAGAACGAGACGGCCATGGGAGACTTGACGGCGTTGGCGTCCAGCAGCGCCAGGTCCGCATAATTGCGGCCGTTGAGCGGAAGCTCGACGACCGCCGACGCGTTGACCACCTGCCCCTGTTCGCTGGAGTCGGTTTGGAGCGCGGCGGCTGCGCCCGTAACTTCGACGGTTTGGGTAATCTCGCCCACGGCCATCGCGAGATCCACCCTCTGGCGGGCGTTTACACTGACTGCCACGTCCGTGGCCGTAGCCTTGGAGAAGCCGGCCTGCTCCACGGCAATCGAGTATCGACCCACCCGGACGTTGAAGAAATCGTAGTTGCCATTGTCGTCGGTGGTGGTCTTGGCCTGAATTCCGGTGTTCACGTTGGTGAGCGTGACGCCGGCTTTGGGTACAGCAGCCCCCGAAGGGTCGCGCACCGTGCCCAGAACTTCGGCGGTGTCGAACTGCCCGTAGAGCAAACGTGCAGTCAGTAAGAATCCGATTGACAGCGTGATTTTTGAGAATTTGTTCATAGTCTGACCTTCGAGTCTTGTCGAGAATAGTAGAAAATTGTCTCAGGTGAATGTGTGCGCATGTTTACAGCGCCGTTACCGGTGTGTAACAACGACGCTGGCGGAACATTTCCGCTCTATACTGAAACCTATGCTGCGAACATTGGTGTACTGCGTCGTCGTTGCATCTTTTGGTGTCATCTCCATGTTGCCCCAAACCGCCAGCCAGCCCAGGATTCTGGTGCATGGCCACCGCGGCGCGCGGGCCCGGAGACCGGAAAACACCATTCCGGCTTTCCAGTACGCCATTCAAGAGGGGGTGGACGCTCTGGAGTTGGACATGGCGGTCACGAAAGACAACGTGATCGTCATCTCGCACGACCCGATCCTGCATCCTCCGGTTTGCAGCGGCCCGGAGGAGAGCGCTGTAATCCACGAACTGACGCTGGCGGAAGTGCGCCGGTGGGATTGCGGCAAGGTTCAGAATCCGCGGTTCCCGACGCAGATGGCCATACCGGGCACGCGCATGCCCACGCTGGACGAGGTATTCCAGTTGGCCCCCCTCGGCAAGTTCGACTTCAACATCGAGACCAAGAGCTTCGTGGACAAGCCGCAGTACACGCCGTCACCGGAGGAGTTCGTCAAACTGGTGCTGAAGGAGATCCGCAAGTACAAGCTGGACCAGCGGATCATTCTGCAATCCTTCGATTTCCGGACGCTGGTGGCCATGCGGAAACTGGCGCCGAAGATCCGGTTGTCGGCGCTGACGGAGACGGACCCGCGCGCGTTCGCCGCCATTACTTCCGAAGCCGGAAACGCCGAGATCATCTCGCCCGAATTCCACCTTGTGACGGGCGCCAAGGTGGCGGCGGCGCACGCGGCGGGCCTGCAAGTGGTGCCTTGGACCGCCGACACAACGGAGGATTGGGAGATGCTCATCCAGGCCAAGGTGGACGCCATTATTTCGGACGACCCGGCCGCGTTAATCGCCTACTTGAAGAAGCGCGGAGTGAGGTAGGGGCCGGGCATGCCCGGCCCTTACTTGGCCAGATCGGCGTCCGTGATGTCGTATTTCGTTTTCAGGGACTTGATCGCCGCTGCTACAAGGTCTTCCGGGCTTATGTAGGCCCCCAACATCGCACTCAGTTTGGGGATGCCGCCGGGGTAGGAGTCTCCTTTAT
>JBAWDI010000861.1:0-2808 GCA_049590695.1 Bryobacteraceae bacterium | reverse complement strand
GCCCAAAGACAGAGGAAGGAAGTCAGTAAATCCTTATGCCGGGTGTCTCAAAGTGCTTGACACGCGCCGCCTGTCAATAGCATAAATCAGCGCACAAGAAATCGACTTTACGTTACGCTGCCCAATGTGTACCGTGGCAGCACACGCGACGTTCCGATGCGCACCCAGCGGCCGTCCCACGCCCGACTCGCGGATGTTCGCCAGCCGACGGGCCGCGACCAAGTGACCTGGCTAATGTTCCCAATCAGCAAAGACCACCTCCCCAGTGAACGTGGGGAAGTCCCTGCGGAACCGCCCGCCGAAGCGCTCCGGCATTATCACTCGCACGACGTCATCGAGCGTGAATGGAATGTTTTGGCACACCCGCCACTCCCGCTCCATGTAGTAGTTTCGTGGATCGGTATCAGCTAGGCGATGATCGAAGAATTTTAAATTACTAACAAGATGGAACTCCAAAAAGGTGATCATGCGCCGTAGATCCTTTGCGAGAGGTTCGGCACCCTTCTGGGTCTTGAGCTGCGAGAGGGCAGCGTCGACGCGATTAAATACCTTCCAAAACTCGTCAAAGCAAACGGTCTGGGATGCCACCCGGCCTCGGGCATACCCTTCGAATGGAAGCGAGGCGGGGCGGCCGCGCTCGGCCACGTACACTATCGGCAGCGCCCCAAAGTCGGTAAGCAGGTCCTTAGAGAATGCGAGTCCAAAGTCTCTGTACTTGGCCATGTGCAGCGGTAGATCGCAGAGGGGGATGTCGCAAAAACAGACCGCCGGCAGGCCGCAGGCTCGGTTTGAGGACAGGCGTAGATCGGGATCCTTGCGGAGAACACGGACCAGCGGGCCGGCCCCCTTCGCTTTTGGGCTCGCCTTAAGCAAGCCATCTTTGAGAATCCGTTTGAGCAGTTTATAGCGTTCGGCTTGACTCCTCAGCCGTCGGCCGACAAAGTGCGTCAGATCGGATAAAACGTAGCGCTGGATGAGCATATTCTTTGATTCTCCTCACAAATGCCGCACACTAGGAAACACTGGCTGGGCGCGCTCGATTAGCCGATATTGGCTCCTTCTGATGGTAAAGATGCACTACCATGGATCATCGGCCGAGTACGGTGCCCACTGGATTGAGTCCCCAGGGGTTGTGCTCATAACTAGATTCGGAGTTCCGGTCACCGTTGGAATCCAACGCCCCGAGGCATCTCGAAGGAAATGGACGTCCGGAAATCGGCCGAAGGTGCGCAACGGCAGGACGACTTCCGGATGCCAATGGTGATACACAACGCAGTGCAGACGGCGGCCCGTCCTAGCCAAGCTGTCAAACCAGTCGCACCCTATCACGGCACTGACCGTGCGGTGCCGACCATGAGGGCCTGGAGGGCAGAATAGTCCGTGGAGGTGCCAGTCCTTATGGCATTTGTCGCCGAGGCCCCCAGTACAAGAGAGCTCGCCTACAGTGGAGCCGTACAGGGCGGTCTCCAGATCATGCGGGCCAACATCATGGCCATCGAAGACAGTGAATAATAGGAGGGGAGCGTTTAGGCCACGATACTTGGTCGCTTTCAGGTCAAGAGTGTCAGCGATCTTCTTAGCGGCCTCACCAGAGTCTTGCCAGCCCTCATGACCCTCGAAGTTGATGAGTGTTTTCACCGGCCGCGTTGTCACGAATACGTCTGCTAGGTACGATCGATTGGCAATGCGCAGTCTCAGGTCGGGTGTTTGCCCATGTGATCTCGGCTCGAACTCCGGGTGGAGGCCAAAACGGCGGCACACATCGAAGATTAGGATCTCGTGCAATAGAGCACCCACGTTGCTGCTGTCGGCGTTTCGTACCCGTCTGAGGACTTTGCCCTGAGTGCTGGGTGCCAGGTGAGTGAAGCTGTGCCAGAGGAACCGGAGGGTCTCCTGTGCGGCGCGGTCCGGGCTGCTAACCAGCCACTTTGCCCAACGCGAGAGCCTCGGAGCACCCGAGATAGTTCGAACGAATAGCTCCACTCTCTTGCAGTCTACAGCAAGCACGCAAAGGTGCAATGCCCGATCTGTGGAGCTGGGCCGGTTAGCCCCAAGTCTCGACTTGGTCCATGATCGTGGTCGGCAGACCGTCCACAACGGGATCACACCGTAACACGCCATCCACCAGCCCGCCCTGGCCGAAGCCGCGAACGCTCTTTGACCCGCTATTCTGGATTCGTGGATAGGATTGCGCAGCCAATTGGATCTTCTCGAACAGAGGGCGCCGCCTCGCCTTCCTTCGAGGAACTGGCCGCGCAGCAGGGCGTCACTCCAATTGACGACTTTGAAACTCTGCTTGGCAAGCCGCTGCCCGAAGACGAATCGGCGGAGCAATTCTCCGCCAGCCTGCGCCAGTGGCGTCAAGAGGGAACCCGTCCCGCTAACACGCAATGAATGCCGCCATCGTCGCCACAGACGTGGTGTCCATGCTGTTCAAAGGAGACACACGGGCGCTCGCCTATCGGCCCCGCATCACGGGTCGATTGCTCGGGATCTCCTTTATGACTCTGGCTGAGTTGGAGCGTTGGTCGCTCGAACGGAACTGGGGCCTGAGACGGAAGCTCGAACTAGTGGTCTGCGGCGCAAATGACGCACCTTATCCAACGTGCCGTGGAGCAGGCGTTTCGCCTGCCATGCCGGTATTCCTACCGGCATTCCCTGTACTGGTCCCCAAAATTGAGGCACGGGGCATACCGACACTTTGCCATTGAAAGGAGAATGGAAAATGGCAAAGCGAGCGCAGTATAGCCTGGATTTTAAGCGGCGGGCGGTCGCCCGCATGCGGACCTGTGACAGCATCGTAGCGCT
>JBAWDI010000860.1:0-1761 GCA_049590695.1 Bryobacteraceae bacterium | reverse complement strand
CCGGCGGCGACGCCCACGCCGCGCAGGAAGGTGCCGTCTGCTTTGGGACGGCTACGGGCCTGGTTCCAACCGAAGACGCGCGCGCCCTCGGTGAGGCACTCGCGCAAGCCGGTGGAGGTGTAGGGCTTGTTTTCCAGTTGGCAGACGGTCGAGATATTCTTCAGGCGCAGTTCCACCGGGTCCATGCCGAGCTTCTCGGCAAGCGAATCCATCATTTGTTCCAGCGCCCAATTGCCTTGCGGATAGCCGGGCGCGCGCATGGCACGATTGCGGCCGGCATGGACATACGCCATGAGTTCCGACGTGTGGACATTGGGGCATTTGTAGAGGTCGCCGATCTGATAGCCCACACTGCAATTGGAAGGGTAGGCTCCGACTTCGCCGAGTCCGGTCAACTCCAGCGCGGTGAGGGTGCCATCCTTTTTCACCCCGGCCTCGAGCTTCATGATGTGCGACGGCCGGTTTCCCACGCACAGGAAGGTCTCTTCGCGGGTGAGGAACAGTCGGACGGGACGCGCGGTCTTCTGGGCCAGCAGCGCGGCGATGACCG
This sequence comes from Bryobacteraceae bacterium, assembly GCA_049590695.1. Classification (GTDB taxonomy): domain Bacteria; phylum Acidobacteriota; class Terriglobia; order Bryobacterales; family Bryobacteraceae; genus Fen-178. The sequence continues at coordinate 1,211 of JBAWDI010000860.1, read as the reverse complement.
AATACTTGCCCGCTTCCTGCTTGCTGCCGAAGCCGCCGCCCATGTAGCTGGAGACGACCCGCACCTTGCTCAAAGGCATGTTCAAAGCCCGCGCAATGCCGGATTGAATCCCGAATGGACCCTGGTTGGTATCCCACACGGTGAGGCGATCACCCTCCCACCGGGCAACCGATCCGTGAGTTTCCAGGGGAGCGTGAATCTCGCAGGAGGTGCGATAGGTCTCCTCGAGTACGACATCGGCCTCGGCAAAGCCCTTGGCGACATCGCCGCGCTTGATTTCGCGAGGTGCGCTGACCTGGTTGCCGCCTTCCTGCACCGGCACGGCGCCCGGCTTCATGGCCTCTTCCATGCCGGTGACGAAGGGCAGCGTCTGGTATTCCACCTGGATGGCGCGCACGGCGTCCCAAGCCTGCTGCTGGCTCTCGGCGGCCACGGCGGCGACTTCTTCGCCTTCATAGCGGCAATGGGGGTCGAAGAGGCGGCTCAGCATGCGGGCAGGGGCGCCGGGAGCCGACGGAGCCGCGTACCATCCGACGGCCCGCGCTTCCGGGTCGGCGTCCGTGAGCACCGCGCACACGCCGGGCATCTTGCGGGCCTTGCCCACATCGATCTTCTTGACCATGGCATGTGGGTGCGGGCAGCGCAGAATGGCCGCATACAGCATATTCGGCAGGCTGACATCCGCGGGGAAAACCGCCGTCCCGCTGACCCGTTCGTAGGCGTCCACGCGGGGAATGGGCTTGCCAACAACAGTGGTTTCGCCCCAGGGTTTCACAGTCGCTTCGGCCATGGCTTATATCCCCGCCTTTCGCAATTCGGCGGCACGCTGGGCGGCGCGGAAGATGTGGTGGTACGCTCCGCAGCGGCACAGGTTGCCGCTCACCCCCTCACGGATCTGCTCGGGGGTGGGCTGAGAAGTCTTTCGCAAAAGCGCCTCGACCGACACCACCTGTCCCGGAGTGCAGTAGCCGCACTGCATCGCGTCCTCTGCCGCGAAGGCCTGCTGCACGGGGCCGAGTTGTTCACCGTGCATTAAGCCTTCGACCGTGGTGATCTCGGCGCCCACGGCTTCGAGGGCCAGGGTGAGGCAGGAATACCGGGCGATGCCATCGATCAGAACGGTGCAGGCTCCGCACTCGCCGCGCTCGCAGCCGGACTTGGTGCCGGTGAGACCCAAATGGTCGTGCAAGACGTGTTGGAGGGTCCAGCGC
>JBAWDI010000859.1:0-2759 GCA_049590695.1 Bryobacteraceae bacterium | reverse complement strand
CATTCCGGCAGTGACAAGTTTTCCATCTACGCGCCGATGCGCCGGGCGCTCCGCAAATTCGACGCCGGCGTGCACCTCAAGACCGCTGGAACCACCTGGCTCGAAGAGTTGATCGGCTTGGCGGAAGCCGGCGGCGACGGCCTCAAACTGGCCAAGGAAGTCTACACCGAGGCCTTCGCCCATCGCGACGAGTTGTGCGAGCCGTACGCCGCGGTGATCGATATCCACTACGACCGCTTGCCCTCGCCCGCCGAGGTCCAGGGCTGGACCTCCCAGCAGTACACCTCGGCGCTGCGTCACGATCGATCCAACCCCGGATTCAATCCGGACGTGCGCCAGTTACTGCACGTAGGCTACAAGGTGGCCTCCAAGATGGGTGCCCGATACCTGAACATGCTGGAGCAGTGTGAGGAGTCGATATCCCGCAACGTCACCCAAAACCTCGTCGAGCGCCACATCCGCCCGCTCTTCCTGGAGAACTAGCATGCACTTGTGGGGCAGGATTGTATCCTGCGGCGGGTTTTCAACCCGCCTCTTGTTCTTGCTACCGTCCACCCTAGCTCTGTCCGCGGCATTTGCGCAGGACACGCGCACCGTCACCGAGCCGGTGATTCCGCCGAGTTGCTTCGTCTTGGTCGCCAAACTCTCCGCCGTTGACCGCAAGACCCTCGCCGCCGCCGACGAAGACACCCTCGACACCACCCGCATTCAGAAGGCCCTCGACGCCTGCCCCAGCGGTTTCACCGTCGAGTTGAAACCCGACGCCGCGCACGACGCCTTTCTCTCCGGCCCGCTCGACCTGCGGGCCGGCGTCACCCTTCGCATCGATGCCGGCACCATCCTGTTCGGATCGCGAGACCCGCGCGTATACGAGGTCAGCCCCGGCAGTTGCGGAGTGGTGAGCCAGACTGGACGCGGCTGCCGGGCCTTGATCAACGGCAGCGATGTGGCCGGAGCGGCGGTGATGGGCGATGGCATCGTCGATGGCCGCGGGTGGGCCAAGCTCATCGGGAAGAACGTCTCCTGGTGGGACCTCGCCGAGCAGGCTCGCGCCGGCGGAAGCCAGAATTGCCCGCGCCTGATCGTGCTTTCGCGCTGCGACAATTTCACGTTGTACCGCATCACGCTGAAGAATTCCGGCAATTTCCACGTCGCCTATAGCGGCGGAAACGGATTCACCGTCTGGGGCGTAGTCATTAACACGCCCGGGAAGGGCGCGCGGAACACCGACGGCATCGACCCCGGCGGTTCCACCAACGTGACCATCACCCACTGCTTCATCTCCACCGGCGATGACAACGTGGCCATTAAAGCCGGCGCCCATTGCTCCCACATGACCATCGCCCACAACCATTTCTACGCCGGGCACGGCATGTCCATCGGCAGCGAGACCAGCGGCGGGGCCGATTCCATCCGCGTCACCGACCTTTCGATTGACGGCGCCGATAACGGCCTCCGCATCAAGTCCAACTCCAGCAAGGGTGGCCTTGTCCAGGACGTGGTCTACCGCGACGTGTGCATTCGCAACACCGCGAACCCTATCCTGATGGATTCCGACTACGAGCATTTCGGCAAAGGCGGCGACCGCCTGCCGATGTTCACCGGAATCGAGCTGCACGATGTGTGGGTGGAGGGTGGCGGCAAGGTCACCTTGCAGGGTTTCGATGAGAAGCACCGTTTGGGGATGACGTTCGACAACGTGCACTTCGCCGGCACAACCCTGGTGGCCGAGCATGCCGACCTGAAGTTCGGCGAGACTGTCGCCATCGCGGGCGCTTGCAAAGACAAGTTCGTGCCCATGCCATGATGGTAGGGGCCGGGCAACTTGTCCGTGCGTAGCCGGATGCCCGGCCCTTTCTAAATGCCCAACCAAATCCAAATCACAGATTCGGGCGCGTCGCGCCGCTTCCTTCCTCTGCTGCTGCTGTTATTCGCCGGCAGCGGCTGTTCCGCGCTGATCTATGAAATCGTCTGGTACCAGTTGTTGCAACTGGTGATCGGTTCCACGGTGATTTCACTGGGTGTACTGCTGGCCACTTTCATGGGCGGGTTGTGCCTGGGCAGCTTGGCTCTGCCGCGTATCCGTCCTCTCGCCGGGCGGCATCCCTTGCGCGTTTATGCGCTGGTCGAAATGGGAATCGGGATCTGCGGAATCCTGGTGCTGTTCGGCATGCCCCTGGTCGACCGCGTTTACGTGGCGGCGGTGGGCCACGGTTTGCCGGCCATGTTGCTGCGCGCGGCGGTGGCCGCGGCCTGTCTGCTGCCCCCCACGGTGCTGATGGGCGCGTCGCTGCCGGCCGCTTCTCGATGGCTTAGGGCCACTCCCGAGGGCGTTTCCTGGATGGGCCTTTTGTACGGCGGCAACACCGTTGGGGCCGTGTTCGGTTGCCTGCTCGCGGGGTTCTATCTGCTGCGCGTCTTTGACATGGCCGCAGCCACTCTGGTGGCCGCCGCCATCAACGCCGCCGTCGCTTTGATCGCTTTCGGCATGGCCTCGCGGACGCCGCACCAGGCGGGCGCCGAAGAGCCGCCCGCGACGCCGGTGGTGGAGGCTGCCCCCGCGCCGGGTTCTTGGCCCATCTATGTGACCATCGCACTTTCCGGAGCGTGCGCGCTCGGCGCCGAGGTGGTTTGGACGCGCCTGTTGGGGCTGCTTCTGGGCGCCACGGTCTACACGTTTTCCATCATTCTGGCCGTATTCCTGGCGGGCTTGGGGATCGGCAGCGGTGTGGCGGCGGCGCTCGTGCGCGGCATCGCCC
>JBAWDI010000858.1:0-6437 GCA_049590695.1 Bryobacteraceae bacterium | reverse complement strand
CACCTATACCGACCTCTATTACAACGATCCCGTCAACCATGGCAATCCCTACCTCCAGCCGGAACGCTCATGGAGCTACGAAGCCGGCCTCGATTGGAATCCCGGTCGCCGCATTCGCGCCGCTTTGACGCTGTTCCAGCGGCGCGAACACAACGGCATCGATTACTACAGCACTTCCATCGACGGCCCTTGGCAGGCTCTGAACATCGATAACCTGAAATTCACGGGCGTCGAGAGTTCGCTGCGGCTGCTCCTCACGCGCTCCCAGACCCTCGACCTCCGCTACAAGTGGCTGCTGGGCGTCCAGGATACGGTTCCCATCGGCTACACCAAGTACGCCTTCAATTACCCCTCGGATTCGGCTGTCGTGGCCTGGCAGGCCAGCCTCCCCGGTGGCATTGTCGCGCGCTCGCGCTTGAGCGTCCTCAACCGCCGCGCCCGGGACCCCTACGCGCTTTGGGACGTGTATCTCGCCCGGTCGCGGGGGAAACTCCACCCCTTCATACGCGTGGCGAATATCACCAACACCGCCTATCAGGAAATCCTGGGTGTCCCGATGCCCGGCCGCGAGGTCATCGTCGGCGCGGAATTTAGCGTGAAGTGATTTTTCCCAGCGTTTCCCAGAACTCCGGGAACGAAACCGATGCCGCCTCCGCTCCGCGGATGACCGATTCGCCGTCGCCGCTGAGCGCCGCCACCGCGAACGCCATCGCAATCCGGTGATCGCCAAACGAATCGAGTTCCGCCGCGCGCAGTTTCTGGCGGCCCGGAACCACCATGCCGTCCGCCAGCTCCTCGGCTTCGACGCCCATCCGCCGCAAGTTGTCGACCACCGTGCGTATGCGGTCGGTTTCCTTCACCCGCAATTCGGAGGCGTCTCTCACCGTGATCCCTTCTTCAGTGGCCGCCCCCAACACCGCCAGCACCGGGATCTCATCGATCAGCGCCGCCGTCAGCCCGCCCGCGATCGTGCCCCCGCGCAATTCCGAATGCTCCACAAGCAGATCCCCCACCAGCTCGCCGTTGCGGCTTTCGAGATCGAGCACGCGTATCTTCGCCCCCATCCCCATCAGAAAATCGAGCAGCGCCGAGCGCGTCGGATTCAGCCCCACCCCGCGTATACCCAGCTTCGACCCCGGCAGAACGAGCGCCGCCACTATGAAGAAGGCCGCCGAAGACAGGTCCGAGGGCGCCACCAGTTCCCGCCCCGTCAGCCGCGGCCGCCCCGTCACCGTAATCTTCCGCCGCTCCACCGCCACCTCCGCCCCGAATTCTCGCAGCGCGATCTCCGTGTGGTCCCGCGACCGCGCCGGCTCCGTCACCGACGTAGCGCCCTCGGCAAATAGCCCCGCCAACAGCACGCACGTCTTCACCTGCGCGCTCGCCACCGGAAGCATGTAATCGATGGCCCGCAATCGCGCGCCCTCGATTTCGAGCGGCGGAAATTGCTCCTCGCGCGCGCCGATCTTCGCCCCCATTTCCGCCAGCGGCCGCATGATGCGCCGCATGGGCCGCCGCGAGAGCGATTCATCCCCGCCGATCCTCGTGCGGAACGGCTGCGCCGCCAGAATCCCCGAGAGCATTCGAATGGTCGAGCCCGAATTCCACGCGTCCAGATCCCCCACCGCCCGCCGCAGCCCCTCCAACCCCTTCCCGCGAATCGCGACTTCGGTCCCCGCCCCCTCCACCTCGATTCCCAGCGCCCTCACGCACCCCAGCGTCGATTGGCAATCCGCCCCCGTCGAATAATTCCGAATCCGCGTCTCCCCCTCCGCGATGCTCGCAATCATCGCGTAGCGATGCGAAATCGATTTATCCCCCGGCAACACAATATCGCCCACAATCGCCGCAGCCGGTGAGATCTTCTCTTCGTGGTGGGGCATGCTTTAGCCTGCCCTCAAAACATCCGGACCTCGCTCGATAGCGCCGAATCCGGCGTTCACCTCGGCCCGCCAAAGCCGGAGCCGCTCATCGCGTTGCTTCAGCGCGATACACTTCATGGATATCTCCTCGAAGATATTCTAATATGAGCGCTCCTCACCCTTCTTGACGCGACCCCTGAATCGGACTATCATCGAAAAGTCCCATAATCGGATTTAGCGGCCCTCTTTCCCGCATATCCCGCTGCCGCGGTTTCATACGCACGGGCGCACATGTCTGGGGAATCGGTGTGCCGGCCAGGAGAAACGATGACCGATAGTTCGGTCTCCCGTCGATTGTTTATGTCCGCCCGGCCGGCGGCTCCAGCCGCACCGGTTGAGGAACGTGGTCGACAAGCAGCGCGGCTACTGATGCCGCGAAGGTCCATCTTATGAAAAATGCACATTGGTTTCTCCTCGTCTCTTTCGCTATCCTCTCCGTCGCGGTCTGTTCGGCCCAACAGGGCTGGTATCCGCACGAGGGTAGCCTGCTCAAATACCGGGTCATGATCCGCTTCGGAGAGGAACCCGAGACGCTGCCCGATTGCTGGAGCCTCGGCCGCGTGTCCGCCGTCGCCGTGGCCGCCGATGGCACCGTGTACGCCGGCCAGCGCGGCCCCAGGGCCGACCCCATCCTGGTCTTCGACGCCAAGGGGAAGTTCCTCCGCTCCTTCGGCAAGGGTGTCTTCAGCATCGTTCACGGATTGCGCGTGGACCCCAACGGCCACGTGTGGGCCACCGATACCGGCTTCCACCAGGTCTTTGAGTTCACCCCCGACGGCAAGCTGTTGCGTAGTCTTGGCGACAAGGGCAAGCCCGGCGCAACTCACACCACATTCAACCGTCCCACCGACATCGCCTTCTTACCCAACGGCGATTTCTTCGTCTCCGACGGCTACGGCAACTCCCGCGTGGTCAAGTTCTCACGCGACGGCAAGTACCTCATGGAATGGGGCAAGCGCGGCACCGGACCGGGTGAGTTCAACACCCCCCATATCGTGCGCGTCGATTCCCACCAGAATGTCTATGTCAGCGACCGCGAGAATAATCGCATCCAGATCTTCGATTCCAATGGCAAGTTCCTCCGCCAGTGGACCCATCTCGGGGCTACCCAGGGCATGGACATCTCGCCCACCGACCAGTTGTGGATCATCACTCACAGAGACAACCAGGAGAACCTGGCCTACGATACATTGGCGGGGCGGATCATGCACGTCGACATTCAGACGGGCAAGATTCTCGGCTCCATGGAAAGTCCCGGGCATTGGCTTTCGCTCGGCCAGAACGGCGATATCTTCATCGCCAGCCTCACCGGCAACATCTTCCGATGGTATCCGGGATGGGTGGAAGGCATGAGTGAGACGGCGCCCGGCGTCGTGAAGTAAAAAGAAAAACCACGGAGAGATTTATGCATATCAAACGATTCGTCCTGCCCGCCGCTGTGGGCACCATGCTGTGCCTGGTTTCGGCACAAGCACAAACGATGGCGCCGCCGATTACCAAACCGCTGCACCTTTACAACACCGCCAAGCAGAAGCTGCTCGAAGGCAAACAGGTCTTCAGCTTCACGCAAGACAAGATGGACCCGGCCGCCTATTGCGAGGCCGCCAAGCATTACGACTATACCTGGTTCGAGATGCAGCACAGCACCCTCGAGTTCGCCGATATCGAGAAGATGATCGCCGCCTGCCCGCACGCCGGCGCCATCCCCATGATCCGCCTGCCCGACGCCCAGGAATGGCACATCCAGCACGCCACCGATATCGGTTGTCTCGGTGTGATTATTCCCACCGTCGATGACGTCGACCGCGCTCGCCAGGGTGCCCAGTGGGCGCGCTATCCACCATACGGAAGGCGTAGTTCGGGCGGCGGCCAGTATCGGACCATTTGGGGCATTAACGGTATCGACTACCGTCACACCATCGATGAAAATATGCTCGTGGTCATCATGATCGAGACCCCCACCGGTGTCGCCAATGCCTTCGATATCGCCAACGTGCCCGGCGTGGATGTCGTCATCGTCGGCAACAACGATCTCAGCCAGTTCTCGGGATACCCGCAGAACTCCCCCCAATACCAGGAGTTGATCACCAAGATTCACGACGACGTGAAGCGGGCGGGCAAGATCTTCGGCCAGGCCAATTCCACCTACGCCAAGGGCCATCCGCTGAGCAACGACGCCTTCTTCTTCCAGAACGGTCCATCGAACGATGGTTGGACGCCCCCCGGCCGCGGCGGCCGCGGCGGTGTCAACGCACCTCCTCCCGGCGAGCGCCCGTAGACGTCGGTGTATGCCTCTCGCGGCGGGCCTCTAGCGCCGCATCGATCGATTGCCGGAGCTTTCTCGCACTCCGCTCCGGATCGTCAGACGCGCAAATCGCCGACACCACCGCCACTCCGTCCGCTCCGGATTCGATCGCCTCCCGCGCGTTCTCGAGGCCCATCCCTCCAATGGCCACCATCGCGTGGCGTGAGATCGCCCGTATCTCCGCCAGGCCCGCCACCCCCAGCGGCGGAGCCGCGTCCATCTTCGTTGCCGTGGCAAACACCGGCCCCACACCCAGATAGTCGACCCCCAGCGGCACGCCGGCCCTTGCCTGCTCGACGGTTTCAATCGACAGCCCGATGATGGCGTCCGGCCCCATCAGCCTGCGCGCACTCTCGTAGTCCATGTCCTGTTGTCCGATGTGAACGCCATCGGCGCCGATTGCGAGCGCCACGTCCACCCGGTCGTTGACGATCAATGGAACCTGGCGCGGCCCGAGCAGTTTCTTCAACTCGCGCCCCAGTTCAACAAACTCCCGCGTGTCGCAGCTCTTCTCGCGCAATTGCACCGCCGTCGCTCCGCCGCGCACTGCCGCCTCCACCACCCATGCCATCGCCCGTCCGCGCGCCAGCCCGCGGTCCGTCACCAGGTACAACCTCCAATCGGGCGGTTGCCTCATGACTCCCGTACCTTGACCCATTCTCGTATGTCCGCTTCGTCCAGTAGGTACAACGCATCCAGAAAGTGAACCAGAAACGTCCCTGGCCCTCGCGCATGTTCCGCCGCCAGTTCCCCCGCAATCCCCATCACCGCCATGGCGTTCACCGCCGCCTCGCGCGCCGATGGGTTCACCGCCGCGAATGCGCCGGCGAGCGCGCTGGCCGTACATCCCAGCCCCGTCACCTTCGGCATCATCGGGTGTCCGTTGAAGACGCGAATCGTCGTGCCGCCCGACGAAATCAGGTCCACCGCCCCGCTCGCCGCCACCACGCAGCCATACCGCGTGGAGAGCGCGTCCGCGGCCTTGGCCGCATCTTCCGCCTGGTATGCACTGTCGACCCCGCGCGTGCTCCGTTCGTCCTCCGCCAGCGCTCGAATCTCGGATGCGTTGCCTCTCACGATTGCCGGCCGGAGTTCGCCCAGCAGTTTTCGCGCGGTCGCCGTCCGGAATGTCGTGGCGCCCGCCCCCACCGGGTCCAGGATAATGGGTCGCGCATTCCGCCTGGCGGCTTCCCCCGCCTTGAACATCGCCGCGATCCATGGCGTACTCAGCGTCCCGATGTTGATCACCAGCGCCCGTGCGATCGCCGTCATTTCTTCGACTTCTTCCTCCGCGTGCGCCATCACAGGCGATGCCCCAATCGCCAGCAATGCATTGGCAGTGGTATTCATCGCCACGTAGTTCGTGATGTTATGGATTACCGGCCCTTCCGCGCGAATCCGCTGAATATCGTCCCAGATCCTATCCGCTCGCACGCTATGATTCCCCACATCCTCGATTGTCGCGGGAATCCCCCCGCGCGCGCAACGCCGCCCCGCCCCGTTCACCAACTCCGACGGCCAGGGCTTCTACATCCTCCCCCGTCCGGGGCGCGGCCCGGACCACGTTCCACTGTGCATCGCATCCCAACCCTCCAGGAGCGTCATCGTCGGTTTTAAGACGGCTGGCGTGTATAATTAGGCATGGCTGTCTCCTACGATTTCGGTAGCGTCGAATTCGACGAGGCGGTGCGGGCCGCGTGCCACCAAGCCTTCCTCGAGACGCTTGCGGCCGGGCTTCCGGTCTTCTATCGCGACACCGGCGGTCTCAACGTGATGCAGTGCCCCGATGGCCGAAGATTCGAGATCCGCTGGATTCCGGGCGCTCCTTCCGGCGAGAACTACGAAGTCATCCGCGAGTTGACGGCGCATGCCGCCTGAGGCAGCGTGCCCACCCTCACGATAATTGCAGGGCCGAACGGCTCTGGAAAATCCACGCTGACGCGATCCGCCAATTTCGAGGGCCGTGGGCGGCTGCTGGATCCCGATGCGATAGCCCGTGGTTTGAATCCGCTGAATCCATCCGCCGCGGCCATCGCCGCCGGGAGGGAAGTCTTGAGGCGAACGGCGGACTATCTCAATCGGGGAGTGAGTTTTGCGGTGGAGACGACTCTTTCCAGCCGCAACAGGGTGGACCTGATCCGCCAAGCCAAAGCCCGCGGGTATGAGGTCCACCTGCTGTATATTGCGCTGGACAGCCCGGAAGAATGTAT
>JBAWDI010000857.1:0-2223 GCA_049590695.1 Bryobacteraceae bacterium | reverse complement strand
GTTTTCATGGTTTTCTCCTTTGGGGAGGCAGACAGCCGATACGCGAGGCACGAACCGGCGTATGGCGGTCCGCGCCGCCGTTCCTTACCTGGCCTGCGATGATCATCGTCTCCTCCCTCACAGGGCTAACCGGAATATCGAGGCAGGAAGGATAATCGATTCGGTTTTTTTTTGCATGTAATGGACGCGCAATGTCCACTTGCCTCGCTCGGCGATATACTCCGCCCGTGGAGCGGGCGTTTCGCCTGCCATGCCGGTATTCCTACCGGCATTCCCCGAAGAACGCCGGCACGGACGCCGGCGTGGCAACCTAAAAGGTCGCTCCACGAGTCGAGCGCGACGATCGGCCCGGAGTGGATAAGGCGCGTTTCTTGCGCCGCACTCCACTAATACCGCCAGCTTGTCAGGTCCGCTCCCGCCGGCGCCGTGCTCTGAATGCGCGCCATAATCTGCGGCAGGTACATCTGGTTGTAGTGCAGCCGCGAGTACCAATTAGGCTGCGCCGGATCGCCATTCCAGCAATGCTCCGCGCGCGGCCCGTAGCGAACCTCGCCTTCGTAGGGCACGCCGTGTCCGGGGGTACCGGTCTGCTTCAGGAAATCCTCCATCAGATAAACCGCGTCATTCAGGAAGTAGGTGTCGTCCGAGCCGGCGTAGAGGTGAAGCTTTCCCTGCAACTTCTGCCCGAGTGTCGCCCAATCGCGTTGCAGTATGGCGTCCAGATCGTAGTGCTGGCGCCAGTATTCGGCCGTGCCGTGGTCGATCGCGCCCGTCCGCTTGTCGAAGATGGGTTGCGGATAACCGTCCTCCGCGGTTGGAGAATACACCGCTTGCCAGATGTCGAACTGCTCGCCCGACCGGCCGCGATCGCCCAGCGCGGCTTCATAGGCGATATTGTCGCGCATGGAAATCAGCGTGTGGCCCAGGTAGTCCCGCATGCCCGGCTGTTCGATCTGTTTGTTCGCGCCCTGAATATAGAACATGTTGTCCTGCTGGTACAGGTCAACCGTCATGTAGGCGTGGAAGTCGACCGGGTCCGGGCACGCGACGAACGCGCCATTGTAGTGGTCGGGATAGAAAATCTGCGCGGCCAGGGATTCCCAGCCGCCGGTCGATCCCCCATACACGAATCGCGCCCAACCTTGGCCGATGCCGCGAAACTGCCGCTCGATAGCCGGGATCAGCTCGGTCTCGATGGCGTCGCCGTATGGCCCCAGATTCGACGAGTTCACCGCATACGAGTCGTCGTAATACGGATTGGCATGCTGTAGCTTCACGATCAACATGCGCGGCGTGCCGGGCGCAATCCACGCCTGGTAGTTCTTGTATGCCTCCTGCTGCTGTATGCGATTGTAGCCGGCGAGGTGAAAGCGCTCGGAGTAATCGGGCTTCAGATCGGGGTCCGGCGGGGTCTCGCGGAAGTCGTTGAAGCCGGTGACGAAGTGGTCGTGGAATACGATCAGGGGATAGTGCGCCCGCGGATGGGTGTCGAAGCCCTCCGGCACCAGAACCACCGCCGCGAGATAAACCGGCCGGCCCCAGAACTTCGTCAGCAGCGCCGACTGGATGCGGATGTGGCGAATGTACTTGGTATCCTTCTCGGGTTCGATCGGCGGGATGACGTTATCCAGCACGATCGCCATCGGCGGGGCCGCCGGACCTATCCGAACCAACCGCGGCTTCGACAGCAGGTTGCCCGGCGCGAGGTTCCAGTGCTGGCCCTCGCCGCGATCCGGCGCCAGCTTCACCGTCTTGCCGTCCGACCGGTGAAAGGTCTCGTAGATGTTCAGCACGGCCTGGACGGTATACTCTCCGGGTGGCACGTCGCTCAGTTTCGCCCGCGGATAGCCCTGCGCGTTGTCGCCGATGGTGAGGGGCTCGCCGGGTTTCCATCCATCCACCGTGACGCCGAAGACCATCTGCGACTTCGCCGTATCGTCGATCTGCATACGCGGTTCGGCGCTCGGATCGTTGGAGAGCAATAGCAGCAGCCGGCCGTCCAGGGGCTTCTCGGAGCGCGAGGCCGGAAAGCTCACCGTGATGGTCTGCGCGGAGGCAGCGGCAATCCACACCAGTCCGGCGGCCACCAGCGAGGGCAAGCAAACAAAATGGCGCATACTGGAAGTATAGGCTTCTTCGTCGAGTGGGCTGAACCGTCTCCCTCTCCCGGCAAGGTTCGAGTCCAGCGTGGGGAGGCAGTCTTCATTTTGGGCCCACCATCGT
>JBAWDI010000856.1:0-4078 GCA_049590695.1 Bryobacteraceae bacterium | reverse complement strand
GCCATCAGCAGCACTAAGCCCCGACGCACGTCGCCGGCCATGTAGTCCTGGAGCGGCACAACGCTGGCGTGCAGGTCCAGATTGTCGGGAAGCGTGGCGGAAATTTCCGCTTGCACCACGTTCAACTCCGCCCGCGCCTTGGAGATGGCGACTCCCGGACGAAGCCGCGCTGTCACCCAGTAGTTGAGATCGCCAAAATGCAGTTTCAGGTCGTCGTTCTCATAGCCCAGGGGCCTGAAGACTTCGGTCTTTGCGGCGGTCGAGAGCCCTGCGAACCCGGTGCCCACGGGAAATCGAAAAGATGCAGGCAGCACACCGACCACCTCGTGGGGAGTGCCGTTGAGCAAGATCTTGCGGCCCACGATGGCGGGGTCGGAATGAAAGCGGCGCCGCCAGAGGGAATCGGCCAGGATGGCGACGCGGTCATGGCCAGCCGGATCCTCACCTTCCAAAAAAGACCGGCCCAGGCGCGGCTGGATGCCGAGCACGGCGAATATGTTGCTCGAAACGCGGACGCCCGGAAGCAGCTCCGGCTCACCCACTCCGGTGAGGTTCACCGAGGCCGGTTCCATGACGCCGATGCTTTCCAAAGATGTGGCCTGCTTCCGCCATTCGAAGAGAATGGCCGGGTTGACCGGGAGCGCGGGATACAGTTTCGCGAACTTGGGTACGATCTGGTCGATGGCCACCAGGCGGTCGGGATCGCGGTATGCCGGGGGGCGCAGCAGCACCCCGTCGACCAGGGAGAAGATGGCGGTGTTGGCGCCGATTCCCACGGCGAGGCTGAGCACCACCATGGCGGCGAAGGCCCGATCCCGCAAAAGGGCGCGGATGGCGTAGCGGATCTCCGTGCGCATCATTTGTAAGTACGCACGGAGCCGGCATTCGTTCCGACTCCGTCCCGCTACGACGCCAAGTCTCCAACCTTGCGCAACTCCAGCACCAGGTCGCCTTCCCCATCCACGAAGAAGGCCGGGGCGAAGCGGGTGCCCCACACGATCTCGTCGTGCCGGTAGGAGTGGCGCACCAGCACGGTCTGACTAAAGGTGTCGTCGTACCCTTTGATGAGGATCAGGACCTCCGCCTGAAGCCGCTCGAGGTCCCCGGCGGACTTTCCCCAGAGGGGGCTTTCGGCGTCGATGGGGTGCACGATGGTCCAGGTGAGGGGAAGGAACAGCACCTGTTCGCGCTCCAGCCGCAACATGCGATAGCTGCGGCGGTGCTCGCCATTGTCGGTCTCGACGGTCATGAGCAGCAGCCGGGCTTCCAGCTCCATCAGCGAGTTGGCGCGGCGGTTGACCACGCGGAATTGGAGGCTGGCGCCGTCCTGGTATGGGGCGACCACCATGCTCTCGCTGAACCCGATCTTCGCCGAAGGTCGCGAGACGCGCCCGAACAGCAGGCCCGTGGCCACGGCAAAACCCAGGACGCCCACCAATGCTTCAAGCGACGCCACCACGTTCGCAGCCGTGCCCTTGGGCGAGATATTGCCATACCCCACCGTGCTGAGCGTGTGGGAGCTGAAGAAGAAGGCGTTGAGGAAACGCCCCCAGGCGGTAGGTGCATCGGCGCCCTGAAGCTGGCCCGGGCCCAACGAATAGTACGCGATGGCGAACAGGGTGTTCGCTACCAGGTAACCTGCGAACAGCGCCAACAGGAAGCTCGGCCAGCGCAGATTGATGAGGTGCAGGTAGGGATGAAAATCGCGCCACGAGGCCCCGCGGCGGTGCACGTTGAAGCTGCCATCTTTGTTGATGACCCGCCGCAAAGGGACCGTGAACTGCTGGGTCAGGCCGGGATCGAAAGTCGGTTTCCGCATATGGATGAGATCATAGCGGATGGCGGAGAGATGCAGTTGACTACGCTTGCGGAAAGGCCGCGCGGCGGCGCACCAGGAACCAAATCGGAATGGCACAGGCCGCCGCGCCGATCAGGCCGAACACCCACATATTGCCCATTTGGGGCATGGCTGCGGCAGTGGGAAAGAACCGCGGCGCCGCCCGTTGCATTTGCTGCATGATTCCCGGACGCGCCAGGGAGACCACGCTATTGGCGGCCACGGCGCAGAAATACACGATCGACCACAGCCGCGCACGCTCATGCAATCGGAGCAGCCCAGCGCCGAGATAGATGTCGATCGCAACGAGGGCCGTGCAGACAGCCACTGCGGACCACCCCGTGACAATCAGGCCGAACAACATGGTGGGCACACGAAGGACGGCCGCCAGCGCCGTGCCCGCGGCGCAAATGAGCAGGTACCATCCAATGATGCTCACGCTCAGCGGGCGGGCGCGTTCGCGCGCAGGCTCTCTCTCCGCGAAGTACTGTTTCGTGGCGCGCGTGTTGAACAGGACCAGCCACCAGGCGCCGATCAGCGCCAGCGTCCCATAGGACGCCGCGATGCCCCAGCGGACGTTCTGCATGACGCGGGCGGGGGCGGAGACGCCCGGCGGAGAAGGAAATGGCATGACGAGGATCGCCAGCAGCGCGCTCGCGCCCATGAACACCAGGAGCGCCGCAAAGACCAGGATGGAAATGCGCGCCCAACCGCGCCGGCGGAAAACTGCCACGGCCGTCCAGATTCCCCAGACGCCGAGGCCGGCGAACAACACTCCCATGGCGAGGCCGAAAACTTTCAGCGTCGTGGGCGGCATGGCCATCTCCGCTGGCGGCTTCGCGTGAAACATGCCCCACGCCATCATTCCGGCCATCGGCAGCGTAGCCACGCTGCCGAGAATCGCGAGCACGGCGCTGGCCCGGATTCCGATCCATCGTCTTCGCATCAGGGACAAGTGTAGCGGGTTTCCGCGCGCCGGTCCATCCCCGCGCGCGATGGCTCGCTCGTCCGGCAGGGGTATCCCGGCAAGTTCCACCCGGCGCCGGGGGAGTATCTTGAAGCGGCAGTCGATTGGCCCCGGCACGTTCGATTTCAGCCTGGTCCCGGGCGCCGGAACGCCACAGGGGCTACGCATTGCGCAAGGGGGGCTTCTTTTGCACTGCTATGGTTGCATAGCACGCTGAAAATGAGTTCAGCTCGGCCTCCGAACGTTTCCGAAGGCTCACCCCGCCCGCGTGGGAGATTCTGGCACGTGAAAGCCCCGCATCGACGCCGAAGAACTTCAGGGGGTTGCCGCACCCTCGGGGAATTAATCCAAACAGTATCAGGCCCAGCCCTAATGCTGTCAACATTACAAATGGAGTCTTGGCCCCGTAGTGAGATTCCGCGTGTGCCGGCATCCGCGCGTAGTGGTGAATAGCCATTCCGCCCAGCACATCCCGAGTCTCGAACGAGTCTCTACTTGCGGCGCCAGTGCGCGCGGCTCTCGCGTAAGACGAAGAGGAGGCATACGCACCGGACGTTTCAAGCACTTCATCCATAAACAGAAAACCGTGGCCCAACCCGCCGGATGCGCCAACCATGTAGGTCGAATCGGACAACTTAGCCTCCGACGCTGAAATATCCATCCCGTAACTATCGCCGGCGCCAGGCTCCACTTTGTCGAGAATCCTCCCATTGGCCTGGAAATCGTCTATAAGTTGTATCCAAGCTTCGATCGTGAATGGGGCGTTCAGTTTCTGAACTCTCCATCTCGAGGTCCCTCTATATACCCCATCATACGCACGGATCGATGAATCCACAGCGATGGCGCACGCAGCCGCTTCGCCCAGCCGGTAATACGCGACCGGAGGATCAGCCAGAACCAGTGATTGAGGAACAATACTGGCAGAGAGTTCGGCAACTGCGAAGCCAGCCGTGAGTGTGAAAAAGCCAGGGATCCAGTTCTTCATTCTCACTGGAAGCCTCGATTGATCAGGAACCGGTCAGCTCTCATAATGTGGGTAGTAGAGCGCCAGCGCTCTATTTCTCATCGGAAAGCGTCGAAACTGCGGGGATAGGCCAGGCCCCGGTGAGGTGACCGGCTACACGCGAGATAATACGGATCTATGCTTCTGGAACTGGCGGGTGCAGCGGCGCTGGCTATCTGGATTCACCTGCTGTTCGGGCGCGGTGGATTCTGGCAGATGCGCGACGCCTTGCCCGAAGGCGCGCTGCCCGCCGCGGCACCCGGGGTTGTGG
>JBAWDI010000855.1:0-2580 GCA_049590695.1 Bryobacteraceae bacterium | reverse complement strand
TTCCGGAGGCCAAGGCCGCTTTCAACGCCCAAGTGCCCAAGCAACTCATGGACTACATGGTGAAGAACAAGCAGAACCTGGTCTCCGAGTTCCGCCAGTATTGGGAAGCGGCCGGAGGCAAAACGTCCGGAACGTGGGCCGAAGTGTTCGGCAACCAGCCCATGACCAACGAGATTTTCATGGCCTGGTACTACGCACTCTACGTCGACCAGGTGGCCAAAGCCGGCAAGGCCGAGTATGCGCTGCCCATGTTCATCAATGTGGACCTGGGCCCGGCCATCGGCGAGTACTCGAGCGGCGGTGCGCTGCCCATCAAGTTGAACGTGTGGCAGCAGGGCGCGCCGGCCATCGACATCATCGCGCCCGATATCTATCTGCCGAACTTCGCGGAATGGTGCGCGTGGTACGACCGCTCCGGGAATCCGCTATGGATTCCGGAAACCCGCGGAGATGCCGCGAATGCGTTCTACGCCATTGGAAACCACGCCGCGATGGGGATTTCGCCCTTCGGCATCGAGCGCCAGGCGGATGCTTCCACGCCCTTGGCCCAGGCGTACGGATTGCTGGCCCAGGCGGCCCCGGAGATTCTGGAGGCGCAAGCCAAAGGCGCCATCAAAGCGGTCTCGCTGAACGCCCAGCACCCCGCGGAAACGGTGAAACTGGGCAACTACACGTTGGCATTCTCGATGGGGAGAATGCGGGGGCCGGCGCCTGCTGGCGGCGCCAACGCGCAGGCCTCCTCGTACGCCATCGTGATTTCGACCGGACCCGACGATTACACAATCCTGGGCAGCGGGGTGCAAGCCACGTTCAATGGCCCGGGGCCGTCGCCGGCCGCGGTTGCGAAGCTCGAGGAAGGCACGTACGTGGACGGACGCTGGGTGCCGGGACGCCGTCTGAACGGCGACGACATCATGTTGAATTACGACGCCCCGAACAAGGCCATCAAGAACGAGTCCGGGCAAGGTTTTCGACTGGCGGCCGGCGCTCCCAAAGCGCTTCACTTGCAGATCTACGGTTACTAATGAACCGCGCAGAGCAAGACTTGGGTGGCGTTAAGTAATTGAAAATATGGAGCGGGAGACGGGACTCGAACCCGCGACGTCCAGCTTGGGAAGCTGGCATTCTACCACTGAATTACTCCCGCGTTCCGGTAGTGTCCAAAAGCTTTTCAGCCCACACTATACCACAGGCCGGGTCCGCCCCGATGGTGAGCCGTTTGGTGATGATGTTGAATAGATTGGAAGGGCCGGGGCGCGGTCTTCCCTCGTTGTAGCCGGAGGTGCTGCCACGGGCGACGATCCGGCCATGCAAACGCAACGCCGAGAGCGCCGCTTCGAGCGATTCGCCGCCCACCAGATAGGCCTTCGGGTTGGCGCTCATGCCGAACCGGCTACTCGAGCACCACCGGCCGCCAGGATTTGTCGGGATTGAACCGCGTCATCTGGCGGGCTGCGACGGCCGTGGTGGCCCCCAGATCCTTTTCGTAAACCACTCCCTCGTGATTGATGAGAAGGGTCAGGATTCCGGACACGCCATACTCCGCGGGCCAGGCGACCAGGGCGAAGCCGCCAATCATCTTGCCTTTCACCACATAGTCGAAGGCGCCTCCGGCAGCATCCGGCCCTTGCGATTTCAGCACTCGGAAGTAGTATCCGTGGAAGGGTTCCGGCTTCTTGCCCCCGGCCGGATTGACGGCCGCGGCCTCGGCGAAATCCCGCGAAACCAGGGGATCGGGAGCGCCCTCCACATACAGCCCATCCTGCTTGCCCGGCGTGGCGGCGATCTTCTGCGCATAATCCAGGACACGATCTCCGTCGTGTGCCGTGGCGGCGTATTCCAATTGCGCCTCTGCGTAGCCCCGGCAAACCTCCATGGCGTTCAATTCGTTCCTGCCAATCCTGCGGGCGAGGATCTCGACCCTTCCGCTGGCCGAATCCAGTTGCCATTTTCCGTCCCTGCGAATCACGGGGACCGGAAAGGGCCACTCCTGTTCCCCTACCGTGAAGGTCACCCTGTCGGGCGTCAAGGGGTCTTCGTCAATCCGGAGCTTTTCGTGAGCCGAGCGCGCAAACTCGGCGCGAGAGTCCCGGTCGTCGGTGGGATCGCCGGATTCGACAATCTCCTTGCCCTCGGGTCCGAAGATCTGGAGGAGGGCCGCCGTGTCATTGTGCTCCGCGGCAGCAATCGTGGCCTGAACGGCCTCTAGCGGCGTCGCGAATGTGCGCTGGCCGTCCTTGGGGGCGGCGGTCAATAGAGTTGCCCCAACCGCCAGGCCGGCGGTGAAAAGCCACGCCAGCCGATGGGGGCTGTCTTTCGAGTCAATAGAATTGATTTTCGCCATGGTATTTTCGCTCCTATCGATGTCCACCACCGCGGTTTCCGCCTCCGCCGCCGCCTCCACGCATGGCGCCTCCGCCACCACCACGCATGGCGCCTCCGCCGCCGCTACGGGCGGGTCCCAGGCTGGAATATCCGTGGTCGCTCTCGATCCGCGCCGCGCTTCCCTCCCGAACGCCGCCGAAAGCGCTACGGTTCCGCGCTGGTGCGCTCCGCTCAATCTGCCGATTGCCCATTCGC
>JBAWDI010000854.1:0-1949 GCA_049590695.1 Bryobacteraceae bacterium | reverse complement strand
CTACATTGCGGCGCGAGGGCGAGGCATGCCTCGCCCCTACATTGGCGCGCTCAACCCCGCGCCGGCGGAGCCGCTCACGGTGCGCGATATCATTCGTCGAAACGCCATCCAGGACATGGCGCTCGCCGGTTCACCCCAAGCGCTCGAGAAGTTTTGGAAGGGCCTGCCCTCGCGCAAAACCCTCGGCGCGGAGTGGTATCTGCGAATTCGAGATCTGGTGTACTCGGAAGCGCAGCGGGCGGGGCGGTGAATGCTACAATCCACGCATGGATGTTTCGCGAAGAGATTTAGCACTTCTGCTGCCCGGCCTAGCCGGAACGGCCGCCGCGGCCCAAGAGACGAAAAGCCCTAAGAAAGCCGGGCCGACGCTGCTGCAATCGAAGGCCTATGAGTTTGACGATCTGCCGGTGCGCACCAGCGCCAACGGGGGGACATCCCGCCAGGTCCTCGACGGCATCACGGATCGGGGACAGCACATCACCATCCACATCAGCGAACTCCCGCCCGGCCAGGCGCCGCACCCTCCCGCTCGCCAGCCCCATGAAGAAATCATCGTCATTCGCGAGGGAACGCTGGAGGTAACCCTGAACGGGCAAGTCGCAAAGTTAGGACCAGGGTCGGTGATCTTCTCCTCGTTCAACGACCTCAATGGCTGGAAAAACGTAGGGACCACGCCGGCGCAATATTACGTGGTCTCACTCGAAGAACATTCGGCGTGAGTTCATATGCGCACCTACTCCATCGGACTCGATCTCGGCGGAACCAATCTCCGCGCGGCGGCCATCGACCGCTCGGGCAAGATTCTCGACAAAATCTCGGGCGCAACCAACTTCACGGAAGGGCGCGAAGCCGTCCTGTCGGATATCGTAGCGGCCATCCAGAAGTTGCGCGTGCGGCACGGCGCAACGGGCCTGGCCGGCATCGGCGTGGGAGTGCCGGGCTTCATCCGCATCCAGGAAGGCTTCATCACCGGCTCGAATAATATGCCGTATTTCGAGAACTTCCCGGTGCGCGACGAGATCGGCCGCCGCCTGGGCACGCCGGTAATTCTGGAAAACGACGCCAACGCCGCCGCGCTGGGCGAGAAATGGATGGGGGCCGGGCGCGAGGTGGACGACCTGGTGCTGCTGACCTTGGGCACCGGCATCGGCGGCGGCATCATCTCCGGCGGACGAGTGTTGCGCGGTTACGTGGGAATGGCCGGCGAGCTGGGCCATATGACGGTGGTGCCGAACGGCAACCCGTGCGGCTGCGGCAACCAGGGCTGCCTGGAGAAACACGCTTCGGCGACCGCCGTGGTGGCGATGGCGGACATGCTGCATCTGGGTGAGAATCTTACCTCCAAGGATGTGTGCGACATCGCCCGGCGGGACGACGATGCCGGCGAAAAAGCGCGCGCCATCTGGCGCGGGATGGGTGAATCGCTGGGCATCGCGCTGGCCATGCTGGTGAACGCCTTCAACTTCCCGCTGTATCTGCTGAGCGGCGGCATGTTGCCGGCGTGGGAATTCTTCGCGCCCGAAATGCTGCGGACCGTCGAGCGGCGCTCATTCACCTACCGCGCCACCAAGGCCGGGACGCGCATCGCCCAGGCCACGCTCGGCAACGAAGCCGGACTCTACGGCGCGGCG
Source organism: Bryobacteraceae bacterium (assembly GCA_049590695.1). Classification (GTDB taxonomy): domain Bacteria; phylum Acidobacteriota; class Terriglobia; order Bryobacterales; family Bryobacteraceae; genus Fen-178. The sequence goes on along the minus strand of JBAWDI010000854.1, from coordinate 318 downwards.
TACCTGCCGTGGGTCGAGAAGTAGGGGATCATGCAGCAAGTCATCCGGTGACCAGCGATCGACGATTACTCCAACGCCACCACCGGCAAGCCATCAATACCGCCGAAATCCCTATCGCGGCTGATCAGCGTCGCACCGAGGGCGAGCGCCGTCGCGGCTACCCACAGGTCGTTTTCGTCCAGGATGAGGCCTCGCTGTTGGCGAGCCAGCACCATGACCGAGTGATTTCTTCCCCCGCCGCGCGGAGCACACGGCGCGGCGGGCGAGGCAATGCCTCGCCCCTACAAGAGTGCGGTGTAGGGGCCGGGCGGCCCAGAG
>JBAWDI010000853.1:0-2158 GCA_049590695.1 Bryobacteraceae bacterium | reverse complement strand
GCTGCATCCTGGTCGAGACCATTTCCAACCCCTTGCTGCGCGTGCCCGAGATCGACAAGATCGCCGAGATCGCGCGCCAGGTTGGCGCCGCCCTGGTGGTGGACAACACCTTCGGCACACCGCTGCTGGTGCGTCCGCTGGAACTGGGCGCCAACTTCGCGGTTCACAGCGTCACCAAGTACCTGGCCGGCCACGGCGACGTGCTGGGCGGCATCGTGGTCTCCGACGAGCGGCACTTTGAGCCCCTGCGCGCCCTCTCCCGCATTGTCGGTCCGGTGCTGGGGCCGTTTGAAAGCTACCTGACCATGCGCGGCATCAAGACTTTTCCGCTGCGCATGGAACGCCAGTGCGCCAATGCGTCCCGTGTGGCCGCCTGGCTGGGCGCGCACCCCAAGGTGGAGCGCGTGTACTTTCCGGGCGACCCCGCGCACGCCGATGCCGCCGCCATCCGGCGCCTCTTTCCGGCCAACTTCTACGGCGGCATGGTGAGCTTCGAGATCGAGGACGCGGGCAGGGAAGAGGTCTTCCGCTTCATGGATTCGCTCAAGCTGATTGTGCGCGCCACCTCGCTCGGCGACGTCCACAGCATGATGCTCTACCCGGTGATGAGCTCGCACCGCGAAATCTCGCCCCGGCATCGCGAGCGCATGGGCATCCGCGACAGCCTGGTGCGCCTTTCCGTGGGCATTGAAGCCGTGGAAGACATCATCGCGGACTTGGAACAGGCCTTAGGGACCAAGCAGGAATAACTTCACATTTGCCGCACGCCTCGCGGAAAAAAAGCCGTGGGGATGGCGGTTATGATCCCGCGATGGTGGACGCGGGACGGAATCCTCCGACCGCGCCCCGATCGTCACGGCCGTCCCGGCGTGAAGTTCCCGCGCCCGTCTCGCGATAGTAGAACCTCAGCAGGGCGCTCTCATCGTAGTCGATGGCGCGCGCATACTGGCGAATGTAGCTGGTGCTGTAGATGCCGCCAGGCAGTTTTTGGAAGTCCCCCCGCTCAATGGCTTCCAGCGAGCGGACGCCGATCTTGGTCGTTTCGGCAATCTGCGCGAGAGAGATGCCCCGGTTCTTGCGAATCGTGGCCAAGCCCAGCACGCTTTTCTCCTCTGTCATCTACCGGCCCTTCCGTTCGGGCCCAGGGGGCGCTGGACCCGGGAGCGATCTAATGAATGCAGGTAACACTATAACACTACTTCCGCCTCTGATAAACTCATTTCTCATGGCGATTCCCTCCTTGGCCACCTCCCTCTGCGGTATTGCCCTGCGCAACCCCGTCCTGGCTGCCTCGGGCACGTTCGGCTACGGCCTCGAATTCGAGAAGCTGGTGGACCTCGGCCAGCTCGGCGGTTTGGTGGTCAAAGGGCTTTCCCTCGAGCCGATGGAAGGCAACCCGCCGCCGCGGGTTTACGAAACCACGGGCGGCATGATCAATTCCATCGGCCTTCAAAACATCGGCGTCCGGGCCTTCGTAAGCGAAAAGCTGCCCGCGCTGGCCCGGCTTCGCACCGCGGTTTTCGCCAATGTCTTCGGCTACCGCACCGAAGATTATGCGGAAGTGGTGCGCGTCCTGGAAGACCACCCCGGTCTGGCCGGCTACGAACTCAACGTATCCTGCCCCAACACCAGCCACGGAGGCATCCACTTTTCAAGCGACCCTGCGCTGCTGGCCGGCGTGGTGACGGCCGTCAAGCGCGTGGCACGCCGGCCGGTGATCGTGAAGCTCTCACCCAACGTGAGCGCCATCGAACCCCTCGCGCAGGCGGCGGAATCGAGCGGCGCCGACGCCCTCTCTCTGGTCAACACCTTTATCGCGCTGGCCATCGATGCGCATACCCGCCGTTCCCGCATCGGCGCCGGTTTCGGCGGCCTTTCCGGTCCCGCCATCAAGCCCATCGCTCTGCGCTTGGTTTACCAGGCGGCGCGGGCGGTGAAGATCCCCGTCATTGGCCTGGGCGGAATCTCGACCGGCCTGGATGCCGCCGAGTTCCTGATCGCCGGGGCCAGCGCCGTTCAAGTGGGCACCGCCAACTTCTGGGACCCGCGCTCGCCGGTGCGCATCGCCGGGGAACTGGCCGGTTTTCTCAAGCGGGAGAAGATAGCGAGCGTGGCTCAGTTGGTGAACACGCTGCAATGGTAGGGGCCGGGCATGCCC
>JBAWDI010000852.1:0-8522 GCA_049590695.1 Bryobacteraceae bacterium | reverse complement strand
GGCCACCCTGCCCCGTTGTCAACCTGAACTGTGTTCGGATAAGGCGGCGGGGCTCGCACCCCGCCACCGGTTCACTCAACCTCCCGGCGTGATTTCTTCCGGTTCCGTTTGCGGGCCAGCGCCTGCTTGGCCCGGAGCTTCTCACCAGGCTTCAAGTAATAGGAGTGCCGCTTGACCTCCTTGATGATGTCCTCCTGCTGGACCTTTCTCTTGAAGCGGCGAAGGGCGTTCTCTAACGTTTCGCCCTCCTGAAGCTTTACTTCAGCCAAACGAAATACACCTCCCAACTGAACCAAGATTCCCATGCGCGGCTGGGGCGAGGGGCGGAGCCCCAAGAACTCCTACACTTCGCATAGAAGGTACTGATATCATAGGTGGTTGACAGATAAAGTCAAGTCTAAATTTTAGGATGCCATCCGGACCAGCCGGTCAATCTATCTGAATGCCATTTATTTTCAGGAACTTACGGTGAAATGAAAAATGTACTAGCGATTCTCCTGGCGGGTGGGGCCGGCGAGCGCCTGTATCCGCTGACGAGAGACACTGCCAAGCCGGGGGTGCCTTTCGGCGGCGCTTATCGCATCATCGATTTCACGCTATCCAACTGTATTAATTCCAATGTCCGTCGAGTTCTAATCCTAACACAATACAAATCGCTGGAACTGATCCGCCACATCCGCGACGGCTGGAATATTCTCTCGGCGGAGCTGGGCGAGTACATCGAAGTGCTGCCGCCCATGCAGCGCGTCTCCCAGGACTGGTACCAGGGGACGGCGGACGCGGTCTTCCAGAATTTCCAGAGCATCGAAGCCGAAACGCCCGACCTGACTCTGATTCTCTGCGGAGATCACATCTACAAGATGAATTACCACGAGATGCTGGACTGGCACCAGAAGCACGGGGCGGAAATCACCATTGCCACCATCCAGGCGCCGCCGGAAGAGGCCGGGCGTTACGGGGTGGCGGAGATCGGGCCGGACTACCGCATCACGGGATTCGAGGAAAAGCCGCAACACAAGAACCCGGTGCGCTCGCGGTTCGACCCCTCCAAGATCAGCGCGTCCATGGGGATCTACGTGTTCAACACGGAGGTGCTGCTGCGCGCGCTGCACGAAGACTCCGAGGACGCCACCTCGAGCCACGATTTCGCCCGGGACGTGATCCCGCGCAACCTGGAAAAGGCGCGCATCGTGGCCTACGATTTCCGCGATATCAACGATAAACCGATGCCCTACTGGCGCGACGTGGGGACGCTGGACGCCTACTACGAAGCCAATATGGACCTGGTGGATGTGGTGCCGCAATTCAACCTGTACGACCACCGCTGGCCGATCCGGACCAGGGCCACGCAGCAGCCGCCGGCGAAGTTCGTGTTCGCGCAGGAAGGGCGCCGCATGGGTGTGGCGGTGGATTCCATCGTCAGTTCGGGCTGCATCGTTTCCGGCGGCCGGGTGCTGCACAGCGTGCTTTCTCCTGGCGTGCGCGTAAACAGTTACTGTGAAGTGGAGTATTCGATTTTGATGCCGAACGCGGAGATCGGGCGGTATAGCCGGATCAGCCGCGCCATCATTAATACGGGCGTGAAAGTTCCGGAATCGAGCGTAATCGGTTTCGATCCGGAAGCGGACCGCGCCAAGGGTTATCACGTCACCGAAGGCGGCATCGCCGTGGTGGCGTAAGGCCGGGCACGCCCCGGCCACACAAGGAGCCATACATTGACCACAATCGTAAACGTAGTGGGAAGAGAGATTCTCGATTCGCGCGGGAATCCAACGGTGGAAGCGGATGTTCATCTCGCGGATGGCAGCATGGGAAGGGCCGCGGTGCCTTCCGGAGCCTCGACCGGCGAACATGAAGCCGTGGAATTGAGGGACGGCGACCCGTCGCGCTACTCCGGCAAGGGCACGCAGCAGGCCGTGATCCACGTCAACGGCGAAATCGCCCATGCGGTGCATGGTAAGGATGCGGCGCAGCAGGCCGAACTGGACCGCATCATGATCGATCTGGACGGCACGCCCAACAAGGGACGGCTGGGCGCCAACGCCATTCTGGCGGTATCCATGGCGGCGGCGCGCGCGGCCGCGGCGGCCCAGCGCACTCCGCTCTACCGCTACCTGGGCGGCCTGGGCGCGAGCATTCTGCCAGTGCCCCAGATGAACATCATCAACGGCGGCGCGCACGCGGATAACTCCGTGGACGTGCAGGAGTTCATGATCACGCCGTTCGGGGCGACGAAGTTCTCCGAAGCGTTGCGCATGGGCGTCGAGGTGTTCCACACCCTGAAGAAGGTCCTGAGCAAGAAGGGTTACTCCACGGCGGTGGGCGATGAGGGCGGCTTCGCGCCCAACCTGAAATCCAACGAGGAGGCCATCGAATCGGTCCTGGAGGCCATTTCCCAAGCCGGCTACAAGCCCGGCGAGCAGATCGGCGTGTGCCTCGATCCGGCCGCCAGCGAGTTCTACCAGGATGGCAAGTACGTCTTCAAGAAGTCCGACAAGAGCCAGCGCACCTCCGAGGAGATGGTGGAATACTGGTCGAACTGGGTGCGGCAGTATCCGGCCATCGTGTCCATCGAGGACGGCATGTCGGAAGAGGACTGGCCGGGCTGGATGCTGATGACCGAAGTGCTGGGAAGAAAGATTCAGCTTGTGGGCGACGATATCTTCGTGACCAACCCCTCGATTTTCAAGCGCGGCATCGAGCAGGGCATCGCCAATTCGATCCTCATCAAGCTGAACCAGATCGGCACGGTGAGCGAGACGCTGGAGGCCATGCAGATGGCGGCGGCTGCCGGCTACACCGCGGTGGTATCGCACCGCTCCGGCGAAACCGAGGACCCGTTCATCGCCGACCTGGTGGTGGCCATGGGCACGGGGCAGATCAAGACCGGCTCGGCCAGCCGCACGGACCGCATCTGCAAATACAACCAGTTGCTGCGCATCGAGGAGCGGCTCGGGCCGGCGGCCCAGTTCCTGGGCAGAAAGGCGTTCCGGCAGTGACCAAGCTGGTACTGGTGCGCCACGGCGAGAGCACCTGGAACAAGGAGAACCGCTTCACCGGCTGGACCGACGTGGACCTCTCCGAGAAAGGCAACCAGGAGGCCCACGACGGCGGGTTGGTGCTGAAGGCCGAGGGCTACACCTTCGACGTGGCCTACACTTCGGTGCTGAAGCGCGCCATCCGCACGTTGTGGGTGGTGCTGGACGAGATGGACCTGATGTGGATTCCGGTCCACCGCTCGTGGCGCTTGAACGAGCGGCACTACGGCGCGTTGCAAGGGTTGAACAAGGCCGAGACGGCGGCCAAGTTTGGCGAGGCGCAGGTGAAGATCTGGCGCCGCAGCTACGACATCCGCCCGCCGGAACTGACGCCCGAGGACGAGCGTTTTCCCGGCCACGACCCGCGTTATAAGAGCCTCAGCCAGCAGGACCTGCCGCTCACCGAGTGCCTCAAGGACACCGTGGCGCGGTTCCTGCCGCTGTGGCACGAGACCATCGCGCCTGTGATCCGGCAGGGCCAAAAGGTGCTGATTGCCGCGCACGGCAACAGCTTGCGCGCGCTGGTGAAATACCTCGATAATATCCCGGAGACCGACATCGTCGAGCTGAACATTCCGACGGGCATGCCGCTGGTATATGAGCTCGACGACAATCTGAAGCCGTTGAACCGCTACTATCTGGGCGACCCCGAAAAGGTAAAGGCCGCCATGGAAGCGGTAGCCGCGCAGGGGAAGAAGAAGTAGGGGTCGGGCATGCCCGGCCCCTGACGAAAGCCCATGGCGTTGGAGGAAGTCCGCTCTCGATATGGCGCCCAAATCGTCGCGGCGGCGATCAGCGTTACAACTCGGGCATCGACTTCCTGGTAGATTTCGACCCTGGCCGGCCACTGCTCGATCTGACGGGGCTGTGGCTCGACCTCGAGACGGTGTTGGGCTGCAAGGTCGATGTTGTCTCCAGCCGTGGACTGAAGCCGCGCCTGGCGTCTGAAGTGATGCGTGACGCGTTCTGGAGCGATGTTCCGATTCAGAGCGCAGTATCGTACCGTTTGGCGTTGTTGGGCGAAGCCTGCCGAGGGCTGTCTCCCAAGGCGACGCGCCGAATCCATGGGCACGAGCGTAATCCAGCTTGTGCGCGAGTACCTGGAGCAACTCGCGGGGAAGACCGATTCGCAGGCCGATGCCGCGGAGTTCGAGCGGCTCTCGCGCTTTTTGCGGAGCATCTCCGCCGCGGGACGGCTGTGGCGTCGCTGCATGTGCGGCAGTGCTTCTACCCCGAGGTCCTTCGACCCGGAGCCGTCCTGGGCGGGGTGCGGGTGGTCAATCCGTTTGTGAATCAGACGGACCGAGCCCCCGTTTTCGCAGCTCTTCCGCATCGCCACGGTCTTTGGCGCGGCCGGTCTGCTCCTTGTTGCGGAGCAAGGCCGCCCAGCCGATAAAGTGCGTAGCGACCCCTTCCAACTCCGCTTCGCTGCGTGTCGCCCAAGCTTCTTCGAAGCTGACCGCGGAGATGGTGGTCAACAGGTCGATCCGGTTTGGTTTCACCCCCAACTGGACCACCATGCCGGGTGAGCGGAGATCCGCTGCCTGGATTCCAATTTTGCCGAAGCCGAATTCCGACAGCGCGCGCAAAACGCGGTCCGCATTCTCCGCAGTGGGCCGAATCAGCAGATCGAGATCCGCGGTATAGCGAGGGAAACCGTGAAAGGCGACTGCGAACGCGCCAATCACCAGGTACTCAACTTCGTTCGAGTTCAACAACTCGAGAAACTCGCGCCAGTCTTTGTTCAGCGGCATCGGGGTGACGGCGGTTGCGGAGTTCGATCAGGGCATTCAGGCGCTGCTCGGGGGACATCGCTGCGTCGTAGCGCGCGTCGGCCTTATCGGCGTCCTCGAAGCCGGCAAATACCTTCACCGTTTTCTCCACGCTCATATTATAGCCCGTAGCGCGCGTCGGCCCGCGGGCAATGTGTATCGGAAGAGCCGCGAGAACTGCGCTACAGCGCCACCACGGCGGCGCCGACGGGCTTCTCCCCCACCGGGATCATCGTGAACAGCGGGGCCGGTTTGTAGCGGTAGCGGGCGGCCAGCGAGAAGATGCGGATCACGGCCAGGTCGCCGGATTGCTCATTGAGCACGAGGATGTACTGATTATCGGGGGTGACCAGGATCGAGCCCGGTTGCCGGCCCACCTGGACCGCCGCCACCAGCTTGCGCGTATCGACATCGAAGACCGTAATGCGGCTGCTCTCCGGGTTCGCCACCAGCAGGTAAGAGGGTGACGTGTCGGTGACGGCCATGACGCCCGGGGCGTGGCCCGCGAGAATGGTCTCCGCGACTTCTTCCCGTTGGGGGTAGACGATGACGACGGCGTCCATGCCGTCACCGCTAATGAAAAGCTGGCCGCCATCGGGGGTGAAACAGAAGTGACGAGGCTCGAGCGGCAGCGGCAGACGCACCACGGTCTTCCCGGTGGCGACATCGAAGATGGTGACGTTGCGGTCGGGCCGGCTGCCGGCGAGCAACTGCTTGCCGTCCGACTGGAAACGGACGATGGATGGCTCGGCGCCCGCCGCGATGGTCCGCTCGATGGCGGCGCTGGTGAGAGACGCCATGACGATGCCGCGGTCCTGCCGGCTGGCGATGGCGGCCCGGTTTTCGCTGCTGAGATCGAAACCGTCGGGAGGGGCGGCAAGGTGTATGCGGCGGGCGGGGCGGAGAGAATCGAGCGGCACTTCGACCAGCGCCGCGGGTTCTCGATACAAGACCCAGAGGGCATCGCCGCCAGGGGAAACCTGCATGTCGACCGCCTGGCTGCCGGCGCGCGCGGTGCGGCCGGCCGCGAGCGAGGCGGCGTCGATTTCGTACACCGTGCCGTTCTGCGGCGCCAGCACGAACACCACGGGACGCTGGGGATGCCGCAGGACCACGGCGGGGGCGGCGTCGAGGTGGATCTGTTTGCGGACGCGGAAGCTGCTAAGATCGACGACAGCCACGGAGCGCCCGTCCTGGTTGGCGACGAAACAATAGCCCGGAAAGCGCGTGGCCTTGGGTTTGCGGCAGGCGGCGAGAGCCAGGGCGGGGGAGAGCAGCAGGGTTCGCCGGGAAATCGGGAAGCGGGCCACGCTCTCTATTCTACGGTCGCGCGCGCCGCGCATGTTATTCTGGTGAGAGCCTCCGAGCCGGAGAGATGGCCGAGTGGTTGAAGGCGCACGCTTGGAAAGCGTGTATAGGGGAAACTCTATCGAGGGTTCGAATCCCTCTCTCTCCGCCAGAATAAAATCAACAACTTACGTGGATTAGTGCGCTTTGGTGGGTAATGGTGGGTAATGAAGTGCTAGAATACAGCCTAGGCCATGCCCCTAAACCTCTACCGAAGGCACTCGCGTACCCGCGGGAATTGTCTCGCCGAATTTGAGCCCGAGTTTCGCAGCTACGAATCGGACGAACTCCGCAGAGGGTGGAAGAAATGCCACTGCCCCATATACGCTGACGGCACACTCGCCGGTAAATTCAAACGCCAGAACACGAAGAAGATATCATGGCCGGAAGCCAAGGCCGTCGCCAGCGCCTGGGAAATCGCAGGACGGTGGACTCACGATCCCGGCGCCCCAGCCTCATCAACTCCGGTTCCCGAGCCTGCTCCGGAGTCCCGGCAAATCATGATCGAGCGTGCTGTCGGGGCATTCCTGGCGCAACACGAGGAATCTTCTTCACTCAATACCCAGAAGAAATACGCGATCATCATGAAGAAGCTCAAAGCCCACTCCGCCGAGAAAGGCTATGTGATGATCGATCAATGGGGGCCGATCGACGTCCGCGAGTTTCGCAGTTCTTGGCAGGTGAGTCCCACGACCGCCGCCAAAAACATGAGCACGGTAAAGTCTTTCTTTGAGTTTGCGCTGAGCAATGAATGGATTGCTCGTAACCCGGCGCGCCTGGTGAAGAACCCACGAGGACGTGCGTCTACCGAAGATCGCACCCCGTTCAGCGACGACGAATTGAAACGAATGTTCGAGGCATGTGAAACGCACTACGGGAAGAGGCCGGTTCGCTGGTCACGAAAAACGCACCACCACCAAGCGGAAGCGGGGCTGACGGCAAGCTACAAGTACAAGTGGACCGGGCAGGATCTCGCAGATTTCATCTCCATTTCGGTCTACACTGGGCTGCGTATATCGGACGTCACCACCTTTCACGCCGGCCGTTTGCTGCCCAACGGCGAGTGTCACATCCGTACGACGAAAAACGGCCGAAAGGTCTATACCTGGATCCCGGAATGGTTGCAGGCGCGAATTCGCGCTCGTGCCGCAGACTTCGGTGCGCTCATATTCGGGACGCACACCACCAAGGACATTAATGTAATCACTGATGTCTGGCGGCGTAAACTCAAGAAACTATGGGAACTCTGCGGTCCTTGGCCGGAGAAGCCGAGTCCACATCGTTTCCGCCATACCTTTGCGCGAATTCTCCTGCAGCGTCCAAGTGTGACGGTGCGCGACGTCGCAGAGCTCCTCGGGGATACCGAAGACATGGTGCGGAAGCACTATGCCGCGTGGGTTTCGGAACGTCAGGAGCGCTTGACGAACGTCCTCAAAGAAGCGTTCAGCGAGAAGCCGAAGCCGAAATTGGTGGTTCTGCAGGGTAAGAAGTAGCTGTACCGGGAATTGAAAGACCTGGCTCGGATCGGCTCACGGTTCTTTCGATCAAAGGACCCTGGGATTTCCGTCGAACGCACGATCTCGCGGGGGGTGGCCGAACATCCGAACATCTGACCGCATGCCCTGCTGACGCGGGTAATGATTCTCGGAATTTCCTGGCTGTCCGCTGTCAACTATTTCTCCTTCCGCCGGTCCGCCGGGAGATCTAATTGTCGCCGAACACCCGGCGCATCGTGGCGAGTGGTCAGTGCCGGCTTAATTGAGGAGGCAACGATTCTCGGAATTCTTGTCGCGTTGATTGGTGTCGGCGGCGGGTATGGGGTTGTGCCAACCGCCGTCCGAAGCGATAATCGCGTCAGCCTCTTTCGGCCCCCAACTTCGGCGCCTGTAGGGGCGGGCCTTGTGGTGCCCCTTAAGGACTGGGTCGACCACCGCCCAGGCGGCTTCCACCGCATCCTCACGAGTAAAGAGTGCACCATCGCCGGCTAGGGCGTCGCCCAAGAGCCGCTCGTAGGGCGCTTCCTCTCCCGTCCGTTCCTCGAACAGGTAGAGCTCTCGCTGCTCCCCGACGAACTCCTTCCCGGCGAGTTTGACGCGAGCTGCGATGGCGACGGCCGTGTTGGGGGAGACCCGGAAGCGCAGATAGTTGGCCGGGCCGGCGGCCGGCGCTGAGTCGGCGAAAAGCCTCTGCGGCGGCGGTTTCAGCTCCACCAGGACCTCGGTCGCGGTTTCTGCGAGGTACTTGCCGGAGCGCAGGTACCACGGCACTCCCTCCCAGCGCCACGAGTCAATAAAGAGCCGCATGGCACAGAAGGTCTCGACGTCGGAGTTCTTCGCCACGCCTTGCTCCTTCCGGTAGCCAGCAT
>JBAWDI010000851.1:0-4077 GCA_049590695.1 Bryobacteraceae bacterium | reverse complement strand
GTGGCGCTCTACCACCCCGAACACGGCTACTATCGCCGGGCCCATAGGGCACCGCGCGATCCATTCGGCAAACACGGCGACTTCTTCACGGCGGAGCAGATCCAGCCGGTCTTCGGCATTCTCATGGCGGCTCGTATCCGGCAGCTCTATCGGGAAATGGGCGAGCCGCGGGAGTTCACGGTGGTGGAGCTGGGCGCCGGACGCCGCGAAATGGCCGAGGCGTTCGCGGAGTGGGCGTACATCCCGGTGGATCTCGATTCCGGCCGTCTGCCGGAGAGGTTTCGCGGCGTGGTGTTCTCCAACGAGTTCTTCGATGCATTGCCGGTGGAGGTGGCTCTGTACCGCGATGGCGCGTTCCGCGAGCAGCGCGTGGCGTTCCAAGACGGGCGATTCCAATGGCAGACGGGCGGCGCGGTGCGCGAAGAAGTGGAGCATTACCTGCGCCGCTGGTTCCCTCCGCCCGAAGAAGGCCGCTGGTACGAAGCCAACCTCGAGGCGCTCGGCTGGATGGAGCGCATCGGGCGCGCGCTCGAATCCGGTTACGCGCTCACGGTCGACTATGGCTACACGCGCGCGGAGTCCGTGCGGTTCCCGGCTGGAACGCTGATGGGATACCGGAGGCACATGGCGCGGGAGGATGTGCTCGAGGATCCCGGCGAGCAGGACATCACGGCGCACGTCAACTTCACCGCGCTCGAAGAATGCGGCGCCGCTTGCGGCCTGCGCAGGGAGCGCTTCGAGACGCTGGCGCGGACGATCGTCACCGCCGGCGAGGCCGACCAGTTCGCCGCCGCGTTGAACTCCGGGCCCAGAGGGCACCCCGACGACGAACTGCGGCGGCGCATGCAGCTCAAGACGCTGCTGTTCGGGATGGGGGAGACCTACCGGGTGTTGTTGCAGCTTCGGGAGAACCGGGAGAGAAAAGCCTGAAATAATGAAAAAGGCCCCGGAAACCGGGGCCTCGGAGTAAAACCTGTTTGCATGCCCTGTTCAGGGCAGCGCCATGGCTACTTCTTTTTCTTCGGAGCAGCCTTTTTCTTGGCGGGGGCTTTCTTCGTTGCGCTCTTCATCGATTGATCTCCCTAAACATCAAATTTTGCGATCCAAAAAAATCGCAATGTGATTCATATATAAGGTTGTTCGCGATGAAAGTCAAGAGAAAAATGCATGCGCGCCATCTTTCGGCGTGTTTCGGGTCGCATGGCGGCGCTCATCGCGGCGAGGAACGCGCGGCAATCGAGCGCTTCGAGCGCGATCGGCGCGACCGAGCTCGATGTCCGCCGAGCCAGCCGAAGGCCACCGCCATCAGCATGGCCGCGACGCTCATCGCGCGTGCCACGACCCTCTCTGTGCCGCCGGTGTACCGCAACGAAATCTCGCAAGGCCCATCGCAGTCCGGCTCAATCGCCATCAGCCCAATCGCATCGGGGCGGATCGGCTGGCGCTTGCCATTCGCGTAAGCCTCCCAGCCCCGATCGTAGGTAACCTGGACGGCAACCACTTGCCCGCGCTCCACGGTCGCGCGGATTTCCGCTTCGCTCATCCCCTTCCACTGAAACGCGGCGAGCGGATACCTGGAATCTTCCAGCGCCGCTACGTATGGCTCCACGGGTTCGATGTCCAGGCCGTGTATCGGTGTTCGCTTCACCATGGCGGCGGCCGGAATCACGTGCGCGAGCGATGCCGGCCGGCTGGGCACTTCATAGATGGCGTCGTCGCCCTCGCGCCACAGCAGCGGCAAAACACCGTCGAACTTGCGGGGGTTGGCGAAGGCTTGGTAGGCATCCGTGCTCTTCGGCCCCGACACGGCAATGGCGCGCGTTCCGAACGCCTTCAACCACTCGACCGAAACTTCGGTGCCGCGGGAGCCGGCGTCCGTGCCGCTTTGAATCTGGAACACCGCGCCGGGAATGAGCCGGTTCACCGCGAACTGAATATGCCCGCCCTGAAACTGGGGATTGTCGGTGAAGACGTTATACAGAAACGAACTCGATCCGGCGATGAACGCCCGCTCCCCATGCCGGTTCCGGTCCATCCATTTCGCAATCTTGTACTCGCTGAGGCGGCCCGGTTCCACCGAGCGGATCAGACCCCGCGCGTAGTTGACCGAGTGGACCGTCTGGACGCCCAGTCCGATCATGACAGCCACCGCTGCGGCCCAGCGCACACGCCGCGGAAGCCGGTCCAGGATGGCCGCCCCGCCGAACACCACCGCCAGCGGCAGCGCCAGGTCCATTTCCAACTGGTAACGGGAGGGCTGCGGGATGAGCGCCACCTGCCACGCGTACCAGGCCGCCACGATGGCGGTGGGAACGTATCCAAAGAGCGCGAAGAATTGCACGTGTGCGGATACCTTGGCTCGCCGCAGGACAAACCATAACAGCACATAGCCGCCGCTCAGAATTGCCAGCGTGGCCCAGCACGCCGCGTTGTATCGAAAATCACCGCCCGCGGTGGGATTCGTCCAAATCGCTCGCATCATGCTGGGACTCATCCACGGAGCGATCCAGCAAAAACTCACGACTCCAATTGCCGCCACGGTCAACGGCGCCTTCCACCATGGCCGGGGGCGAAAGGCCAGCAGCCAGCAGAGCAGCGCGACTCCCAGCGAGACAATTCCGAATGCGTTGCTCAGAACCACCGCCGCGGCCAGAACGCCGGCCAGGATTTTCCATTTCACCGCGTCGGTAGTCAGCGCACGAACGAAGCACACCATGGCGGCCGGCAGCAACGCCAGCGCCAAGGTATGCGGAGCCTCGCCCCAGTACACCAGGATCTGCAGGCGGCGGAGATTCAGTGCGCCCCCGGCGTCCGCCCGGATGGCGGGCACCAGCAGAGCCGAAACCGGCAAACACGAGTAGGCCAGTGCGGCGACGAAACTCGCGGCCACCCTGCGGCTGAGCTCGAGCGCCATCCATAACACAGCCACGGCGCTGAACGCGTAGATCCCCGCCGTCACCATGTGAAACGATCTCGCGGCCGGCAATCCCGTCAACAAACTGAAAGCCGCGACCATCCATTGCAACAGCGGCAGATAAGCGTTCTCAAACGGCATCCCCGCGTTCCACAGCGGCCACCATTTCCAATCGCCCGGGTGCTGGGCCATCACGCGGGCAATCGCAATGAAGGTGCCTTCGATGGACCCGTTGTAAGCCGAGTACTCCACGCCAAACAACGGCGCCGCGATGATGAGGTTGACGCCTGCCAACACCGGCACCGACAGGGCCACCAACGTCCGGCGAAAACGCATAGAGCGCCGATTATAGCGCGGTCGCACCTTCCCACCACCGCAGCACCCGCAGCGCGCGCAGCGTGTTCCAGAGGCTGGGCTCGCCCAGGTTCTCCAGTTCAAAGAAGGTCTTGCCGGGAACACGGTTCTGGAGCAGCCATCGGCCATCGTCTCTGCGCCGGACTTCCACCAGCATGATGCCCTCCTCCAGCCGCTTGTCGCGTCGTGCCCCGCACTCCCGAAAGTAGTCGAGGCCGCGCAGAACGTCGTAGTGCCAGCGCGGCGGGAATGAGAAGCGCGTCATCGCGTGCTGCACGATGTCGCCGGTCCGGTGCGACCGGAACAGCCGATGGACCAGCAGAAACTCGCGGCCGCGCGCCTGGACTTCGCGAACCGCGCGAGACTTCCGGAACCTCTCGTATTCCAGCAGCCCTTCGAGCGCAGAAATCGTGGTGTGAAACGAGCCGTGCGTCGCGCCGCCATAGCCCGGCATGGCGCGGCAATTCCAGCCGCCATCGGACATTTGCTGGGCGGCGACGTGCTCCGCCAACTGGTCCACCCGCGGATCGTCCATTCCAAACCAGCAGAGCACCGCCAGCAGCATGCCGCTGACGCAGGTCTCGCTGCGCTCGTGCGAGTGGCGCCAGAAGTTGATGCCGCCATCGTCCCAGAAGCCCGCGTCGAGCAGCACCTGGCACGCCCGCATGGCCTGCGGATGGCCCGCGGCAAGCCCCAGGCTGCGCAACAGCACCATGGTGTAAGTGGTCGAGGTCCACTTGGGAGTGTAGATGCCGCCGGCCCAGCGGCCGTCGGCCTCCTGCAGCGATAGCAGCCGCGCGCCCCAGCCC
>JBAWDI010000850.1:0-12180 GCA_049590695.1 Bryobacteraceae bacterium | reverse complement strand
CCGTTGACGTGGTCGATGAGGCCCTTCAAGCCCTGCGGAAACTTCTTGGGGTTCACGACCCAGTCGCCCAGGCCGGCGTGGTCGTCGTTGCGCGCGCCGAACCATCCGTCGTCCATCACGAACAGCTCGACGCCCAGTTTGGCGGCCTTGTCCGCCAGCTCCGTCTGGCCGGCTTCGTTGACGTTGAAGGTGGTGGCCTCCCACGAGTTGTAGAGCACCGGACGCAGTCGGGAAGCGGCGCCGCCCGGCAGAATCTGTTCCCGCTCGAAGCGGTGCAGCGTGCGCGAGGCGCCGCCGAAGCCGCTCTCGGAGAAGCCGGCGTAGAAGGCCGGCGTCTCAAAGATCTCGCCGGGCTTCAGCGGGTACGAGAAATCGAACGTGTTGAACCCGCCCGTCACGCGCACCTGCCGGTAGGGCGTCTGCTCGACGGTGATGCGCCAGTTCCCGCTCCACCCCAGCGCGCCGAACCACACGCGCCCGTTCTCCTCGGTGGCGTCGCCGGCGTCGATGGCGAACCACGGGTTGATATTGTGGCCGGTGTGTCCCAGGCGGCTCTCCAGCACCTTCATGCCCTCGTGAATCGGCTCGCGGTTGAGCTGGGTTTCGGCGGCCCAGCGGCCGGTGAGGTAACTGAGCTGATACCCCTCCCCCGGCGGCAGGTTCCAGGTTGCCGATTGCGCGCTCTCGACCGTCAGCGGCCGCGCGGTCCCGTTGCGGATGGTGGCATGGCGCCGCAGGATGCCCTGTTCCGGATACACGCGGTAGTGGAGCGTCACTTCGATGGGGTCGCGGATGTCGCGCAGCGCGATCTCGAGATCGTTCTGCTCGATGCGATGGGAGGCGTAGCGCAGAACCAGGTCGCGATTGCCGTCCTCGCGGGTGATTTTGAGCGCCGGCTCGTAGTAGCGAGGCCCGCCCCAGCCGGGGAACTCCTCGTTCTCGAGCATCTGGCGGGGATCGAAAGAGGAGATGTCGCGGCGCTCCGGCGGCGAAGACAGATCGTCCATACGCCACAGCGGCGCGCCCCAATACAGATGCCGCAGCGACCCATCGGCGCCAATTCCCATGGCGTAGGAGCTCTGGCGCGTGGTCAGCAGCCAGACCTTGCGGGTTTCCGAATACTGAATCGCCTGGGCCGAGAGAGAAGCGGCCGCCAGCAGGAGAGTACAGAAGAAAGCAACGGGGCGTCTCATAACTGACCCCCAGTATAACGTTGGAGCGAAATCGCTCCCGTTAGAAGCCCCAAAAAATCAGTTTGGGCCGCCGATGAACACAGATAAACGCAGATAAGAATTCTGTTTTCAATCGGCGTTTATCTGTGTTCATCGGCGGCCATGGATTCTTACCCGTGCCGCGTCATTCCCAGCACCGCGTTGACGAGCACCGCAGCCATGCCCACCGGAATGGCGATCTTCCAGCCGATATTCATGAGCTGGTCGTAGCGGAAACGCGGGAACGTGCCGCGGAACCAGATTAGCAGGTAAATGACGGTCGAGACCTTGAACAGGAACCAGAACAGGTCGATCACCGCGTGGTTCACCACGGGAATCGCGAAAACCGCGCCGATCAGCACCATCGTCAGGGCGGTGAGCACCAGCACCACCTGCTGAATCCGCTCCTTCAGAGGCTTCACCAGCAGCAGCGTCAGGGCGCCGGAGCCAACGAACAGCACCACCGGAAACGCCACGTTTAGCGGCACTTCCAGCCAGCCCACGCTGGGGAAGGGCCGCAGCCAGCCGCCCCAGAAGAGCGTCACGGCCACCGACGCCACCACGAAGATGTTGGCGTACTCGGCGAGGAAATAGAGCGCAAAGCGGAAGCCGCTGTACTCGGTGTGGAAGCCGGCCACCAGCTCCGATTCGGCTTCCGGCAGGTCGAATGGCGCGCGGTTGGTTTCCGCCGTGGCCGCGATGATGTACACCGCGAACGGAACAATCATGAAGAAGTAGTTGTCGAAAACGAACCACACGCCGCGGTCCAGTTGGGCCTTGACGATGCCTTGCATGCTGAGCGTGCCCGCCGCCATCACGGCGGAAACCAGCGCGAACGCCAGCGCCACTTCGTAGCTCACCAGTTGCGCCGCGGCGCGCAGCGCGCCCAGCAGGGAGTAGTGACTGTTGGAAGCCCAGCCGCCCAGGATGATCCCCAGAATCCCCACCGCGGACGTGGCCGAAATCACCAGCAGCCCCACGTTCACGTCGGCCACGAAAATGTTCTTTGCGAACGGCAGAACCGCGAAGGCCGTGAGCGCCGTGATGGTGGAAACGCACGGCGCGAACCAGAAGATGGCCTGGTCGGCATTCGCCGGGATGATGTCTTCCTTCAGCAGCAGCTTGAAAGCGTCGGCGATCGGTTGCAGCAGCCCGTGCGGCCCCACGCGCATCGGTCCCAGGCGCACCTGGAAATCGGCCAGGACCTTGCGCTCCACCAGCGAGAGGTACCCGGCCACCAGTGGGATGAGACAGATGAGGATCAGCGTCAAAAGAACCGGCGCAAACAACCAATTTGAGAAGATCGCGTGCATATCGTCCTTACCGCAACAACGAAGTCTGCGCCAGCCTTAGGAACGGCTCCGGGTAAATGCCGATGCCGAGCGTCAGCACGCCGCTCACCACCAGCGCCACTCGCAGCCCGAAGCTCGTCGCCAGCGGGGCCTGTTCCGTCACCCCGCCAATGAACATGCTGCGCACAATCTTGAAGTAGTAATAAATCGCCACCGCCACGTACAGGGTAGCCACCACCGCCAGCGTGTAGTGCCTGGTCTGAATCAGGGCCAGGAAGATATAATACTTGCCCAGGAACCCGGCCGTCGGCGGAATGCCCGCCAGCGAAAGCAGAAAGATCAGCATCAGGATGGCGTGGCCGGGGGCCTTGCGCATCAGGCCGGAGATATCGTCGAGATCTTCTCCGATGATGTTCTGGCGGCGTAGCGATACCACCACCAGGAACGCCCCCAGGTTCATGAAGGTGTATACCATAATGTAAACCGCGATACCGTTGATGCCGGTGTCGTTGCCCGCCACCAGGCCCAGCAGCATGTAGCCGGCGTGGGAAATGGAGCTATAGGCCAGCAGCCGTTTGATATTGGTCTGGTTGATGGCGGCCAGGTTGCCCAGCGTCAGGGTGGCCACCGCGACGGCCGCCAGCAGCGGCTCCCAGGCTTCACGCGACCCGGCCAACGGACCGAGGAAAATGCGCAGCAGGAAGGCCATCGAAGCCGCCGTCGACGCCACCGAAAGATACGCCGTCACGGTGGTGGGCGCGCCCTCATAAGCGTCCGGAGCCCACATGTGGAAGGGCACGGCCGAAATCTTGAACAGCAGCCCCACCGAGGTGGTGACGATCGCCAGCACCACCACCGGGTCCCACGGCGACCGCGCCGCCATGGCCGCCGCGACATCCGCCAGCTTGGTGGAGCCGGCCATGCCGTACATCAGCGAGAAGCCGTACACCAGGAATCCGCTGGAAAACGCGCCCAGCAGCAGGTATTTCATGGCGGCCTCGTTGGAGCGCTTGTCGGTGCGCAGAAAGCCCACCATGACGTAGAACGCGAGCGCCATCAGTTCGAGGCCAATGAACAGCGTAATCAGGTCCGTGCCGGTCGCCAGGAAGTACATGCCGCATTGCGCGAACAGCATCAGCGAGTAGTATTCGCCGTGGTGCTCGCCCGCGATTTCCAGGTACTTGTACGACACCATCGCCACGATCAGGGCAGCCGCCACGAAAATCCAATTAAAGAAGATGCCGAAGCCGTCCACCGTCACCGAGCCTTGGAAACCGGTGAGTTCCGACAGGCCGTTGGCCGTCAGATAGGCGTACTGTTGGTATAGCCCATAGCCGGCGAAGCCTTCCGCCAGCGCCACGAAAATCACCAGCCACTTGCGCTGGCGAGGATCGGGAAAAATGAGGAAGTCGAACAGCAGGATGGCGCAGCCGAACAACACCAGCATCACTGCCGGGATGATGGTGAAGTAGTCGGCGGATGTGAAGAACTGGCTCATGGTGCGCTCCTGACCTGCGCTACCGCCGCTTGGCCCCGACCCGCAAGAGCGGCGGGTGCCCCGAAATATCCCGGTCTCACGCGCTCCACAATCTCCGTCACTGGCTTGCGCAAGATGTCGAAGTACGGCTTGGGATAGATGCCGATCCAGAAAGCCCACACGATTAGCGGCGCAAAAACCGCGATCTCGCGGAAGCTCACATCGGGGAGCCCCAAATTCTTCCCGTTGGTCACCTGGCCCAGCATGGTCCGCTGGTAGAGCCACAGCAGATAGGCGGCGCCCAGGACGACGCCCGTCACGGCGAACGCCGCCCATACGTGGCTGGCTTCGAATGCGCCCTGCAAAATGGTGAACTCGCCGATAAACCCGTTGAGCAGCGGCAGGCCGGCGGAGCTCAGCATGGCGATCGCGAAAATGACGGCGAACTTCGGCATCACGTGCGCCAGGCCGCCGTATTCGGAGATCTCGCGCGTGTGCCGGCGCTCGTAAACCACGCCGATGATGAGGAAGAGCATGCCCGTCGAGATGCCGTGATTGAGTTGCTGGAGCACGCTGCCGGCGATCCCGTTGGGGTTCATCGAGAAGATTCCCAGCGTGCAGAAGCCCAGGTGGCTTACCGAGGAGTAGGCCACCAGCTTCTTCCAATCCTGCTGCATCAGGCTCACCAGCGCGCCGTAAACGATCCCGACAATGGAAAGAACCGCCAGGATCTGGACGATGGTCTGGTCCACCGAGGCCTTGGGCAGCAGCGGGAGCGAGAAGCGCAGGAACCCGTACGTCCCCATCTTCAGCAGCACGCTGGCCAGAATGACGGAGCCGGCGGTGGGAGCCTCCACGTGCGCGTCGGGCAGCCAGGTGTGGAACGGGAACATGGGCACCTTGATGGCGAAGCCCAGGAAGAAAGCCCAGAAGACCCATTGCTCCATGCCCAGCGTCATGTGGAGATTCATCAGATCGGCGATTTCAAACGTGTAGGTGCCCAACTGGCGGAAGTGCTGGAAGTAGAGCGTCAGGATGCCCAGCAGCATCAGCACCGATCCGGCCAGCGTATAGAGGAAGAATTTGATGGCCGCGTAGAGCTTTCGCGGGCCGCCCCAGATGCCGATGATGAAGTACATGGGCACCAGCACCAGTTCCCAGAAGACGTAGAACAGGAAGAAATCGAGGGAAATGAACACCCCGATCATGCCCGTCTGCAACAGCAGGAACATGGCGTAGTAGCCCTTGACGCGGTCCTGAACCGCGTTCCAGGAAGAAAGAATCGCCAGGAAGCCCACCAGCGTGGTGAGCATCACGAGCAGCAGGCTGATGCCGTCGATGCCCAGGTGGTAGTTGGCGCCCAGCGTGGGAATCCAGCTTGCGCGCTCCTCGAACTGGAAGCCGGAGACGTCCACGCGGAAGCGCGAGACCAGCGGCAGAGAAACCAGGAACCCGGCGAGGGCGGCCAGGTTCGCCCAAATCCGCAGCAGGCGCTTGCTCTCGGAAGGAATGAAGAGCAGGACCGCCAGGCCGGCCAGGGGCGTGAATAAAACGATGCTGAGTAAGTGCTGGTCCATATCGCTACCGAGCTATGTAATACCCCAGGAACGCCAACACGCCCACCACCACGAAGAATGCGTACGCCTGCACGCGCCCGGTTTCGAGGATGCACATCGGGTAGGAAAGCATCTTCACGCAGAAGGAGCCGAAACGCACGGCGCCGTCGACGATCCAGGTGTCCCACCAAATGGACACGCGCGAGGCGAAACGCGTCAGCCAGCCCGCGCCGTTCACCCCGCCATCCACCACGTTGCGGTCGAAGGCGCCGCACACGCGCCCGCCTCCCTTGCCGAGACCATTCACGAACAGGAAGTCGTAGATCTCGTCCACGTACCATTTGTTGTAGAGCAGGGCGTGCAGCGGCTTGACGGACTTTGCGATGGTATCCGGGATTTCGGGTCTGTGGTGATAGAAGTACCAGGCGAGGACAATGCCGATGATGGCCACCGCCACCGAGAGCCCCATGAGAATCCACTCCACCGATGCATCGTGAGCGCCCCCCCCGGCCGCTTCCACCGCGGCCGAAGCAAAGGCGGGATGGAGCCACCGTTCAAACCCGCGGAAGCTGTCGCCCAGGTTCCACAGCTCGGGCACTCCCAGCCAGCCCGCCAGCACGCTGCCAGCGGCCAGCACGATGAGCGGCACGGTCATGGTGGCCGGCGATTCGTGTACGTGTTTCGCCACTTCCGGCGCCACGTGCGACTTGCCGTAGAACGTCATGGTCATGAGCCGCCACATATAGAATGCCGTCAAGCCGGCGGTGGCCAGACCCACGAACCACAGCAGCTTCGAGCCGTGCGGCGAGCTGTACGTCTGCCACAGAATCTCGTCTTTGGAGAAGAAGCCCGCCAGGCCCGGAATGCCGGCGATGGCCACGGACGCCACCCACATGGTCCAGTGCGTGATGGGGATCTTGTCCTTCAGCGCGCCCATGCGGCGCATATCCTGCTCGCCGCCCATGGCGTGGATCACCGAGCCCGAGCAGAGGAAGAGCAACGCCTTAAAAAACGCGTGCGTGAACAGGTGGAAAATGGCCACCCAATAAGCGCCCACGCCCAGCGCCAGGAACATGTAGCCGAGCTGGCTGACCGTGGAGTATGCCAGCACGCGCTTGATATCGTTCTGCACCATCGCGATGGTCGCGGCCAGGATGGCGGTGAACGCGCCCACCACCGCCACCACGGTCGACGTGACCGGCGTCAACTGGTACAGGGCCGACGAGCGCGCCACCATGTATACGCCCGCCGTCACCATGGTGGCCGCGTGGATCAGGGCGGAAACGGGCGTGGGACCTTCCATGGCGTCCGGCAGCCAAGTGTACAGCGGAATCTGCGCCGATTTGCCGGTGGCACCGAAAAACATCAGCAGCGACATGGCGCTGAGAACGCCAACGCCCGCCACCTCCGGTACGAAGTGGCCACCGCGCAACAGCGCGTTGACGTCCGTGAACCGCACCGTGCCGAGCACCGACATCATGAGCAGCATTCCCAGGATGAAGCCCGCGTCGCCCACGCGGTTCATGATGAACGCTTTCTTGCCCGCATCGGCCGCCGACTTCTTGTGGAAGTAGAAACCGATCAGCAGGTAGCTGCACAACCCCACGCCTTCCCAACCCACGAACAGCAGAATGTAGTTGTTGGCCAGCACCAGCATCAGCATGAAGAAGACGAACAGGTTCATGTAGCCGAAAAACCGGTAGTAGCCGTTATCGTGGGCCATGTACCCGATGGAGTACACGTGGATGAGGAACCCCACGCCCGTGACCACCAGGATCATGACGGAGCTAAGCGGATCGAGCAGGAACCCCCAGTCCGCCTGGAACATGGCGAGCTGCCCGTTGGCCATATGAAACGGCAGCCCGGCGAGCCACGTGAACTGCACCAGTTGGTGCACCCTGCCGGCCGTCTGCGAAAGCTGCCAGACCGCGCCCACCGAGAAGATGAAGGAGAGCAGCACCATCCCCGGGCAGAACAGGCTCACCAGGAACTTCAAGGGGGAGTGCTGGTGCGCGTGGGGCGTGTGCTCCCCGGGCCCCACGCCCGGCGCCACCGCCACATCGGACACCGGTTGCGGGTCGAGGAGCTTGCCGGCGAACAGCATCAGCAGCGCTCCGAAGAGCGGGAACAGAGGAATCAGCCAGATTTGGTCAAGGAAATTCACGGCGCTCCTACCACTTCAATATGTCCATTTCATCGGACTGCACGGTCTCCTTGTTGCGGAACAGAGCGATCAGGATGCCCAGCCCCACGGCGGCCTCGGCCACCGCGTCGGTAATCACGAAAATCGCGAAAACTTGCCCGTTGACGTTGTGCAGGGCGTGCGAAAACGCGATGAGGTTGATGTTCACAGCGTTCAGAATCAACTCGATGGACATCAGGATGATGACGACATTGCGGCGCGTCAGCACGCCCACGGTTCCGATGAGCAGCAGCGCCGCGCTCAGCGCCAGGTAATGAAACATCGTAATCGGATGCATGGTCAGATCCTCTTCTTCGCCATCACCACGGAGCCCACTACCGCCACCAGCAGCAGGACGGAAGCGATCTCGAAAGGCAGCAGGTACTCGGAAAACAGCGAATCCGCCAGCGCTTCGGTGTTGCCCAAACCCGGCGGCAGCCCGGTGACGGCTTCGGCGAAGTGGAACGCGTCCTGGCCGCGGTACAGGAAGTAGCCGATCTGGACCCCCACCGCGGCCACCGCCGCCAGCGCCACCAGCCACCGCTTGTTGAACTGCCGCTGGTGGGCCGCCTGGTCCAGGTTCACCAGCATGATGACAAACAGAAACAGCAGCATGATGCCGCCCACGTAGAGCACAATCTGCACCGCGAACAGGAACTCGGCCTGCTGCAACAGGTACAGCCCCGCCACGCCGAGCAGCGAGACGATCAGCGAAATCGCGCTGTGGACCGCGTTCCGCTGGGTGATGGTCAGGATGCCGCCGCCCAGCACCAGCGCGGCGAACACGTAGAACAGAATCGCATTGATATCGGTCAGCATTTGTATGGCTTGGGCCGCGGCCCCTCTTCCAGCATCTGCCGGTCCCAGATCATGCCCGGCCGCGAGTAGCTGGCCAGTTCGAAATCCTGCGTCAGCTCCAGCGCATCCACCGGGCAGGCGTCTTCGCACAGGCCGCAGAACATGCACCGGGAAAGGTCGTAAGTAAACGTGGTCAGCTCCTTGCGCCGGGTCTGCTCATTGCGCTCGGCGCCCACCACGATCAGGTTTTCCGGGCACGCCAGCGCGCACAAATTACACGCAATGCACAGCGTCTCGCCATTCTCCGGGTTGTTATTGAGCCGCGGCGCCCCGCGATACCGCTCGGCCACCTTAGGCCGTTCCGCCGGGTACTGCTCGGTGACGATGTACTTGGGTTTCTGGTTGCGGAAGGTGACCGCCAGCCCCTGGAACAGGTCCACCAGAAAGATCTTCCTGAGAAGCTTCCCCGCGGTCACCGGTCCACCTCTCCGAGCACGATATCCAGCGTTCCGATCACCGCCACGATGTCCGCCACCAGCCCGCCGCGGACCATGCGGTCCAGCGCCTGGAGATTGATGAACGAGGGCGGCCGCACGCGCACGCGGTAGGGCTGCGTGCCGCCGTCGCTGACCACGTAATACCCCAGCTCGCCCTTGGGCGCTTCGATGGAAACGTATGCCTCGCCCACCGGCGGCTTGATCACCTTTGGCACCTTGGCCATGATGGCGCCTTCGGGAATGCTCTCCACCGCCTGCCGGATGATGCGGACCGCCTGGCGCATCTCCTGCATGCGCACGATGTACCGGTCGAAGGTGTCGCCGTTTTGCCGGATGGGGATTTCGAAATCGTATTTCTCGTAGCCCGAATACGGCTGCGCCTTGCGCAGGTCCCACTTCACGCCCGCCGCGCGCAGCAGCGGCCCGGTCACACCGTACTCCTTGCACTCGTCGGCGGTCAGGATGCCCACGTTGGTGAGCCGCCCCTTCCAGATACGGTTGCCGGTCAGCAATTCCTCGTACTCGTCCACTTTCGGCGGAAACATGTCGCAGAAGGCCTTCACATCCTGCTCGAAGGTGTCATAAGTCTCGTATTGCAGCCCGCCGATGCGGAAGGCGTGCGTGGTAAGCCGCGCGCCGCAGTACTTCTCGAAGATGTTGAGCGCCTCTTCCCGCTCGCGGAAGCAGTAGAACACGGGCGTGATGGCGCCGATGTCGAGCGCGTGCGTCCCCAGCCACACCAGGTGGCTGGCAATGCGGTTCAACTCGGTGAGGATGACGCGCACCACCTGCGCTCTGGGCGGCGCCTCGACGTTCAGCAGTTTCTCCACCGCCAGGCAGTAGCCCAGACCGTTGGACACCGACGCCACGTAGTCCATGCGGTCCACGTACGGATTGAACTGCGCCCAAGTGCGGTTCTCGGCGATCTTCTCCACGCCGCGGTGCAGGTAGCCGATGACGCAATCCGTCCCCAGAATCTTCTCGCCATCCAGCTTCAGGATGACCCGCAGCACACCGTGGGTGGAGGGGTGCTGCGGCCCCATGTTGAGGACTAATTCGGTCGAGTCTAGAAAAGTGGAGTCCGGCATACTGGCGTCACTGGCCGCTTTCAATGCCCAGGTTTTCCTGCACCCAGCGCTGGTCCTGCTGAATAATGGAGTAATCCTTGCGCAGCGGATGGCCCTGCCAGTCCTCGGGCATCAGGATGCGCCGCAGGTCCGGGTGGCCGGCGAATTCGATGCCGAACATGTCGAATACCTCGCGCTCCAGCCAGTTGGCCGTCAGGTGCACGCCCACGGCGGTCGCAGGCTGGTAGCCGTCGGAAATGTGAGTCTTGATCCGCACCCTCTCGTTCCTGGGGAAGCTATAAACAATGTACACCAGGTCGAACCGCTCCGGCCGCTTGGGCCAATCCACCGCGGTGATATCGACCAGGTAGTCGAAATCCGCTTCGAGCTTCAGGTATTCGAGAATGGGGACCGCCGCTTCCGGCTTGGCGACGATGAAGTTCTGGCCCAGGTAGGTGGAAGTTTCGGCGATCTGGCCGCCGAACCTCTCTTTCAACTCGCGCGCGAGGTCGCTTTCCCAAGGCGTGGCCGCCATGGTCGCGGGCGGCTTGGGAGGCGGCGCGGCGGGCTTGGGAGGAGACGGTTTTGGCGGCTGTTTCGCGGCCTCGCCCCCCGCGGGGAGAGGCGCTTCGGAGCCCCCCGGCTTTTGCTCGTCGGCCATGTAGTCGCCTCGTGAAGATCCTACACTTATCACCCGCCGTGGAGAAGTGTCAAATTGTGGGACCGGGGGCGGGCGCAGTGGGACGGCGTGCGCGACGTTGGCTCCGCTCACGCCGAAGGGATGCCGAAAAGGTCGCGGTGTCTGGTCGGGGCGCCGAGACACCAGCATGAACATTAGAGACGTCTTCGGAGCCGTCGAGTTTCACCTTGAGGGAATGCGCGAGGATGGGGATCCGATACCCGAGCCCACCACCATTGCCACCTACGTTGGCGCGCCAGCGGCCTAAGGCAGGACTCTGGCAAGAGCGGCGTTTCCCGATTCATCCCCCATCTCTACCGTTTAACCGCCGTTAAGCGCCGGTCGATTCCGCAGGCTCCGCGGAAAGTCCCGATTGTGTTGTAATAAGTTTCCATGGCCCTCAGCCTCAAAGCCATTTTTCAACGGGACGACCGGTACGAAGGTGTCCGTAGGATCAATATTTACCTGTTGCGGCTGGTCTTCATCTTAATGTTCTTCGTGCTGGGAAGGGACACTTGGACGCACATCCTCACCCACCAAGGATCATGGGAACCAACAAATGCCGTGGCGTGGTGCGTCTGGACAGCCTTCGCGACTTTGGCGGGCATAGGAATCATCCGGCCTTTGAAAATGCTGCCGATCCTGCTGCTGGAAATATTCTACAAAGTCCTGTGGCTCATTCTTGTGGCGTACCCACTCTGGGCAAAGGGCACGTTGGCAGGTTCACCAGCGGAAGGCATCACCTCGGGGTTTTTGTGGGTGCTATTACCCATCGTTGCCGTACCTTGGGGGTATGTGTTTGTGAATTACATTTACAGACCAAAGAAATAGCACATGTTCTTTGCGTGCGGCGTTATCCAGGAGCAACCGCTCGAAGCAGGATCTCAGCTCGGATTGAGATTTAATGGGAACTGCACTAGTCTACAATAAGAGCACTCGGAGCTATGTCGCACTCAGTCCAGCATCTGGGGAGAACCTGGAGCCGCCTGCACCGGCGCATCCGTGAGATTCGGATGATCGTCAAGGGGCTGGCCTCCACGGACCATCCCATCATGGCGCACGTCATTCCCATGCGCCGCTGCAATCTGGCGTGCGCCTACTGCAACGAATACGACGACCATTCCAAGCCTGTGGCGCTGGAGGTGATGTGTCAGCGGTTGGACCGCCTGGCCGATCTTGGGACCACCATCGTCACCATCAGCGGCGGCGAGCCGTTGCTGCACCCGGACCTGGACGCCATCCTGGCGCGCATTCGCCGCCACGGCATGATCGCCGGCCTGATCACCAATGGGTACCTGCTCACCGCCGAGCGCATCCAGCGCCTCAACCGCGCGGGGCTCGAGCACCTGCAAATCTCCATCGATAACGTCATGCCCGACGACGTTTCCAAGAAGAGCCTCAAGGTGCTCGACAAGAAACTG
>JBAWDI010000849.1:0-2124 GCA_049590695.1 Bryobacteraceae bacterium | reverse complement strand
AAGATCGCAAGCGTGCGGATGCGGCGGTGCTCGCGTATCAGGGTTCAGAAGGTCTCGCGGGGCAACTCAAGCAGGCCGAGGGTGCGCTCTCGGCGCTGGCGAAACCGGAGGTAGGGACGACTTCGCTGGCGGAACTGAACACGTACAGGGAAGCGGAGGGGCACGTCGCATCCCTCAAAGCTCAGATCGCGGCGCAGAAGAAGGGCGTGGAGGATCTGGCCACCGCCCGGCGCGCGGCCGCCGAGTTCGAGAAGGGTGCGGATGAATCCGAACTTTCCGCCATCGACAAGATCTACTACGCCCGTGACAAACTCCTTCTGCAGTTGCAGAAGACCAAGGCTGCCGAATCGGAATTGGCGGCCGTGCGCGCGGCGGCAGACGAGAAAGTCACCGGGACGATCAAGAAGGATCTTAGCTGGATTCTGGAGGCGGAGCAGAAGCCGCTGGGGCCTCGCCAGGGCGGGGATGCGGAGGCGGAGCGGAACTCCGAGGGCTGGAGCCGGGCTTTCGAGCGGGAGTCCGAGATTGGCATCCAGGCGCGCAAGGCGACGCTCCAGCGGGGGGCGAACCGGGCGCTCCGCATGTCGGAGATGAGCGGCATGCCTGAAGCGGAGGCAATCCGGACGGCGTTTCAGGTGCGCATCGGACTGGCGGTCGAGCTGGCGGGCATCGAGCAGGAACGCATCGACAGGGAACTGAAGGGCTCGGACAAGTTGGTGGCGGAGGCCGAGTTGAAGCGCGATGTGGAGAAAGAGGCCGCCGAGGCAATGGAAGAGGCGCAACTCAAGCAATTGGAACTGCTGCACAAGCAGACGGAAGAGATCAAGGGCACCGCCTCGGGCCTGTTCCACACGCTCTTTACCAAGCCCGGCGACTTCCCGCGCCAACTGGGCAGCACGGTCCGCGACGCCGCGCTCAAGCCGATCACGGAAGGCCTTGGCGGGACGATGGCCACCTTCCTGCAGCCGTTGATCCACGGACAGAGCGGGGAGGGCGGCATTGGAGGCATTCTCCGCGGAGTCGGCGCCGGCACACAGGACCCGGTCACCACCACCTTGGATAACACTGCGGCCACGAAGCAGAACTCGAATGCCCTTTGGTTGCTCACCGCCGTTCTATCCGAGAGCATCGGCAGGGGCATGCCGGCCATGGCTGCCGCGGGCAGCACGGTGCCCAACATGGGCATGGCTTCGCCTTCCGGCTTCCTCACCCAGGTGCTTCGGAACACTGGCGGCCTGCCCCGATTCGCCGAGGGCGGTATCACCACCGGCCCCACCATTGTCGGCGAGGCCGGCCCGGAGCTTGTGATTCCACTCTCGCCGGAGATCGACGCCATGCGGCGCCAGGCCAGCGTTCTGCGCGGTCCCGATCCACCGGACCCGAGCCTGCGGTACCGGGGCATCCTGGGCCTTCTGCGGGAAAGCTATCCGGGTGTGGCCGATTGGATCGGCAATACCGCCAGCAAGATCTGGAATGATCCCGGCCTGCGAATGTTGCCGGGGCCGATGGCGCTTGAGATAGAGGGGGAGGAACTTGCCGCCGAGGCCCTGCGGGAAATCGACTCACCGAAGTCGGTCGCCAAGGCCATTCGGGACGCCCAGCGTGGCGGAAGGGCGTGGGAGAAAGGTGACGCCTTCTTCGACAAATCGCCAGAGGAACTGAAAGTGTTGGGCGCCAAGGGCGGCAGACGTAAGCTGACGCCAGCACAGCATGCGGACCTGATCGACCGCATGAATTACTCGTCGAAATACGAAGGCCCGGAGCCTGGGATTCCCGAGCTCACGCACGACGCGAGCGCGAAGATCGACGCGGCGAACCCGCGTCTGAGGGACGCGTTCAAGCTGACTGAGGAAGAGAAGATTGCTCGGGCCGTCCAACAAGCCTCTGGTCGCGCAGGCGGCCTTGCCCGTGCGGCGAACCGGGAGGCAACCGCCTCCGTGCGCGCGCCGCGCGATCTGGCGGAAATGCGGGTGCGGGGTTCTGATGCGGGTGCAATGCTGTGGGCGATTAACCCGAAGACGGGAGGCATCAGGCTTTCGCAGTACATACCAGATAAGCTCACGGCTGTTAGAGATGATCTATTTGCCACCCATGCCGACTGGTTCGAGAAGATCGGGTTTCCCG
>JBAWDI010000848.1:0-2788 GCA_049590695.1 Bryobacteraceae bacterium | reverse complement strand
TCGGCGTGCTCGCGGGTCTGCTGTGCCACGTCCAGGGCGGGGCTGCTTCGGGCTGGCGCAAACTCGCGTGGCTCGCCGGCCTGGCGCTGGCCACTACCATCGGGCTGTTCTCGAAAGAGAGCGCCGTGGTGGTGCTGGCCGCCATGGTGATTTACGATCTCGCATTCCACCAAACCTGGCGCGCCCGCGCCTACGGATACCTGGCACTGGGAGTGTCGTTTCTGGTCTTCTTCCACGTGCGCGATCAGGTTCTCGCCAAGCTCCCCTCCGCGCTGGCTCCGTTCGGCGATAACCCCCTGATGAGCGCCGGCATCTGGACCGCCCGGCTCACCGCCGTCAAGGTCATCGGAAAGTACTTGTGGCTGTTGTTGTGGCCCAGCCGCCTTTCCTGCGACTACTCCTACAACCAGATCCCGCTGTTCACCTGGGTGGACTGGAAGGCGCTGGCCGCCGTGGCGGCATGTGCCGCCCTCGCGGCAGTGGCAATTGCCTGTTACCGCCGGAGTAAACCGGTCTTCTTCTTTATTGCGTTCTTTTTCGCCGCTCTGGCGCCCACCTCGAACATGGCGATCCTGATCGGCACCATCATGGCGGAGCGCTTCCTGTACTTGCCCTCGATCGGATTCGCCGGATGTCTGGTAGTGGCAGTGCATGCCGTTTGCCGGCGCCTACCCGGTGCCGCGCCGGCGGCCCTGGCCGTCATTTGCGTGGCGTTCGCCGCCCGCACTTACATTCGCAACTTCGACTGGTTCGACGACAAGAGCCTCTGGACCAGCGCCGTCGAAGTGTGCCCCGACAGCTATAAGACACACTCCGACCTGGCGAGTGTTTTGACCGGCGCCGAAGGGGCTGGGCTGGATAGGGCCGTCAGTGAAGCCGACCGGTCCCTGGCAATTCTCGAGCCCCTCCCCGACCAACGAAACATCCCCGCGGCATATGCCAGCGCCGGCCTTTGCTATCGCATCAAGGGCGACAGGCTCGCCGCGCCGCAGAGCGGCTACTGGTACCGGAAATCGCTCGACGTGCTGTTGCGCGGGGAAAGAATCGACGCCATCCACGGCCAGGAGATCCGCCGCGAGAATGCCTCTCAAGGCAAGACCATTGCTGGATACGGCTGGATTCCCTTGTACCTGGAGTTGGGCCGCACGTATCTCCGCCTGTCGGAACCGCGTAAGGCTCTGGAAGCGCTCGAGTTCGGCCGTGCACTCCAGCCGGCCCCCGATTTTTTCGAGGAGATGTCGGCCGCTTGGCGCGCCCTGGGCGATCCGCAACAGGCCGCCATCACACTGATCGAGGGCTTGGCCATCGATTCGAGTCACACGCAATTCGCCTCCGAGCTGGTGGAGCTGTACCAACGGACGGAGCCGCAGAGTTGCGCGGTCCGGAATGTAGGGGGTTCGGTGAGCCTGAACATGGATTGCCCCCTGGTGCACACCCAGGTCTGCACGGCCTCCCGGAACGTGGTGCTGCTGTACCATCAAAAAGGCCAAGATCCTCTGGCCGCCGGCATCGTGCGCAGCGCCATCGAAGATCTGGGCTGCCCGGCGGAATTATTCCGGTAGACTCAGTTACGATCGAGCCAAGGTGACGTTCTGAGCACGGCCTGGCTCACTTCTTCGTCTTCCGCGGGGCGGCCTGGCCGGCGAGCAGGCTGTCGATTTCGGACATGAGCCCGTTCCCTTCGAAGATGTCGTGCGTAATCAGGCTGTATCCCCAATCGTTCTCGATCGTGCCCCTGGCATCGATCAGGAAAACGTGCGGGGTATCGAAGCTCATGCTGCGCATATACGAATATGCCATCTGGCCGGCGTCGAACAAAACCGGGTAGGTAATGCGATGGCCCGAGATGTACTGGCCCACGGTGTTCTGATCGTCCCCTCTCGAATTGACCACCGCGAGGATGGCCACCTTATCGCCGTACTTCTGCTGCACTCGCTCGAGCACATCCGCGAACGCAGCGCAATGCCCGCAGGTGGTCTGCATGAGCTCCAGCACCACGATTTTGCCGCGATAATCGGCCAGGTCGTAGACCTGCATCTTGGCATCGGGCAGGGCAAAGCCGGGTGCGCGGCGCCCGGAGTTATCGCCGGCGGCGAAAAGCGCCGCGGTACACAGTAGAACGGCCGGGATAGTTCGCATTAATTTCCACCTTAACATGGGGATCGGCCCGCCAGTTTCCGCAACGACTCCTCATACGGCGCGCGGGCCACGCCTCTTTCCGTGATGATGGCGCCGACGTAGCGGGCAGGCGTGACGTCGAAGGCCGGGTTCTCGGCCGCGGTGCCCGACGGAGCCACCGGTCGCCCGAAAACGTGCGTCACCTCGGAAGCCGCGCGCTGCTCGATGGGGATCTGGGCGCCCGAAGCGAGCGCCAGGTCGAGCGTGGAAATGGGGGCGGCCACGAAGAACGGGACGCCGTTCTCCTTGGCGAGCACCGCCACCGTGTAGGTGCCGATCTTGTTGGCCACATCGCCGTTGGCCGCGATGCGGTCGGCGCACACCACCACGCAGCCGATGCGGCCGGACTTCAGGAAGTGGCCGGCCATGTTGTCGGTGATCAGCGTGACGGGGATGCCGTCGTGCTGCAATTCCCAGACCGTGAGCCGCGCGCCTTGCAGGAACGGGCGGGTTTCATCGGCGAAAACATCCACCTGTTTGCCGCTCTCGATGGCGGCGCGCACCACGCCCAGAGCCGTGCCGTAGCCCGCCGTGGCCAGCGCGCCGGCGTTGCAGTGCGTGAGGACGCTCTTGTGGTCCGGCACCAGCACGGCCCCGTTGCGCCCGATAG